>JAIYDP010000179.1 GCA_027487435.1 Verrucomicrobiaceae bacterium
GACGCGGGCGTAGTCGAACACCAGCGGCACGCCAAGTTCGGTAAAGGCCCAGATAAAAACAATCGACGAGCCAGCAAAGACACCGGGCAAGGTGAGCGGGAACGTGATTTTCCAAAATCGTCGCCACGGGGGACAGCCGAGATTTTGTGCCGCTTGCTCCATGGCGGGATCGAGGTTCGCCAATGCTGCGGCGATGTTCATGTAAAGGATCGGATAGAGATGGAGGGCATTCATGATGACGATGCCGGTGAAGCGGCTTTCCGCCAGCCAATCGCGTGGTCGCGCGGCATCCATCATGCCGATTTGTATCAGCAGCGAGTTCAGCGCGCCGTCCACGCCTAACATTTCCTTGACTCCCACCGCGCCGACAAATGGTGGGAGAATCAGCGGCACTAAGACCAAGACGCCGAGCCATTTTTTGCCATAAAAATCGTAGCGATGCGAGAGCAGGGCGAGCGGAAATGCGATGGCCAGCGTGGCGATGGTGCTGGTGATGCCGAGGAGAAAGGCGTTCCAAAGACCTTCGACATAGACCGGGTCTTGGAAAACGGCGTGCAGGTAATCGAAAGTGATGGAGCCATCCTTTTTGCGGAATGCCTCGCCGATAATAGTGATGGCCGGATAGAGGAAAAACACCGCGAAGAGCACGGTCACGGTAATCAGGATCAAAAGGGCGTTGCTGCGTTTCATGTTACGTTAGCGAGCGGCTTGTTTCTCAAGATGGCGGCGGGCGATTTCGCCAGCACGGAGGTATTGGCTGCGAAACAGATGCCCCAATTCCCGAGCGCGTTGGGCGGCCTCGACTGCATCGCGCGAATCCAAGCGGGCATCCCCCTGCCCTGCCGTGGCGTAGTCGATGGCACTGACATCAAGAAAAACATCGAGCGCCTCTTGCGGCATACCGGCTTGGCGAATGAGCTTCCAGGCGTCTTTCATTTCCTCGTGGGAATCGATGCAACAAACGCGGATGAGATTGCGGATGGTGCGAAAGGCCTTGCTGGTGAGCTCCGGCTGATAGACGAATCCGCCGACGTGGTCGTAAGGAATGCCGTCTTTGCCATCGACGAACGTGGCGATGTTTTCGGGTGTATAAACATCGCGTCGCACCGGCATACGGCGCAGAGATTTGAGCGCGGGGCCATTCGGCGATCCTTGGCGAGCATTCCACAACACTTGCCCCGCATCGCTGAGCACAAACTCGACAAAGGCTTGCGCGACTTCGGCATTGGGCGCGCCTTGGAACACCGCGATGGGATCGCCACTGAGCGAGGAACCACCTTGAGGAGGAATCCATTTCAGTCGGGATGAGCCATCGGGGCGGCTCCATTCATCGCTGAACGAGCGACCGTAAAAATCCACGCACATTCCTGCTACCGCGTCGCCTTGGCCGACATCTTGCGGGATTTTGCTGGCGCTATCGGTGAAATAGCGAGCATTCGCACATAAGCGCAGGATGAGTTGCCAGCCATTTTTCCAGCCTTGGTGCGATGCTTGCGGGTCATCGGGGTGAGCGGCGCGGTATTGTTGCATTTGCTGCTGAATGAGTAGCTCGAAGGAGCGAGCCACTGTGCCGCTTTTGCTCGGGTCCGATAGCGCGAGGTATCCGGCGTTTTTTTCATCGCCCAGGTCTTCCCATCGTTGCGGCGGCTGCAACTGATTGCGGGCGATGCCGTCTTCGTTATAGACGATGCCAAATTGCGAAAGACAAGCAGCCACCCAGGTGCGGTCGTCGTTGTAGTATTTCTCGCCAGAAAAGCTCTGCATGATGGCATGCTCGCCAAACCATTCGGGATGTCGATGGAACACAGCGAGTGGGGCAAGGCGTTTGACTTTCGCTTGCGACTCGAACTCGTAGTCGCCGCCGCCGAAAAAGATATCGACGCCCATGCCCTCCACACCACGGCTTTTGGCGGCGGTGAAGCCCGCATCGATCACTTTACGAATCTCCGCCGAGCCGCCTGGAGTGCGCCAATCGACATAAACGCTGCGTCCGGTTTTTTCGCGCCACCAGCGGGCAAAGGCATTGCCGAATTCATTGCGAATGGATTCATTATGCGGGGTGATGATGATCAGCCGGTCTTGCGCATGCTTTGGGTCAGCGGTGGCCATATCGCGGCGCATCAACACAGGCAATGCCACGATGGCTGCGAGCAGCGAGAAGATGATGAGAATGCGTTTCATGGCAAAGGAAAATGCGGCTAGCGGGAGAGCACTAAGAGATCGTCAGGATCGACAGCGAGCTGCAAGGAATCGCCTGGGGTGTAGAGTTGTTGTGGGTTGAGTTCTACCACTTGGAGCTTGCCGCAGGGGGTATCGACCCAGTATTGGATGCACTGCCCGAGGTAGATTTTTTCCGTCACCGTGCCGTGAATCGCGCCGCCCGCCTGGATGCGTAGGCACTCGGGGCGGATGGAAATTTTCACCGCATCTCCTGCTGCGGGAGTCCATGAGGCATCAGTGATGCGACCATGAAACATCTGGCCCGCTACCTCGCAGGTGACTGAATCCGTGGAACGCAGTGTAGCTTCGATGATGTTGGTTTCGCCAATGAAGCCAGCGACGTACGACGTGCGCGGATTGCGATAGACCTCTTCCGGCGCGCCGAGTTGCTCGATCACGCCATTGGCCAGAATTGCCATACGATCAGCCATGGCAAGGGCTTCTTCTTGGTCGTGCGTGACGTAAACCGCGGTGAGGCCAAATTCTTTGACGATGCGGCGAATCTCGCGGCGCATCTCGATGCGAAGCTGCGCGTCGAGGTTGGAGAGAGGTTCATCGAGCAACAAGCACTTCGGCCGCACCACGAGAGCACGGGCGAGGGCGACGCGCTGCTGCTGACCGCCGGACATCGCATCGATGCTGCGGTCGCCGTAGCCATCGAGCTTGACCATGGCGAGAGCTTCATCCACGCGGCGCTTGATTTCCTCTTTGGAAACGTTGCGTTCTTCGAGGCCAAAGGCGATGTTTTTAGCCACCGTCAAGTGTGGCCAAAGAGCGTAGCTTTGGAATACCATGGCAGCTTCACGCTTGTGAGGAGGCATGGCGGTCACATTACGCGAGCCGAAATGAATCGTTCCCGAATTTGGTGTTTCCAGCCCGGCAATGCAGCGCAACAGCGTGGACTTACCACAACCCGAAGCGCCTAACAAAAAAAACAGCTCGCCCGGAGCAATTTCCAAACTCACCCCATGTAGTGCACGGGTGGATCCGTACGATTTGACCACTTTCTCTGCGACGATTGATTCCATGGTTTGCGCGATGATCTTCGTGGGTCGAGGTAAGAAGGCAAGCACAGAAGAAGAGATTCGTAAAATCTTTCAGACTTCGCATAGGTTCGAAGGATGCAGCTTGACTGTCAGCGCCATCGTGGCAGTTTGGCAGTGCAAGGATGAACGACGAAATGATGGTAATGGCAGATTTGCGACGCGAGGGCATCGCCATGTTGGTGGCGGCGTTTTACCGACGTGTTAAAGAAGATGATCTCGTAGGTCCAATGTATCCGCCGGAGGATTGGGAGGGTGCTGAGGCTAGGCTGCGTGATTTTTTGCTATTCCGTCTCGGCGGCGATCCCACCTACATCAACGAGCGTGGTCATCCTCGGCTGCGGATGAGGCATCAGCCATTTCGTATCGACATCGCGGCGCGGGATCGGTGGCTGAAACTGATGGGCGAGGCAATGGACGAATGTGCCGTGCCTGCGACGTCGCGACCATTTTTGAATGAATTTTTCGCCCAGATCGCCGATTTTATGAGGAACGTGGAGGGATGATGTTTGTGGAATCGAATCACTTAGCGAGCATTTGAATGAATCGTGAAAAATGATCGACACCAGCGAGGAGGTCATCGATTTTTAAAAATTCATCTGCCGTGTGTGCTTGAGCAATGGAACCAGGGCCAAGGCACACGGAAGGAATGCCAACGGCACTGAGATGCGCGGCATCCGAAAACCATGGCGCACCTACTGGATGGGAATCCTTTCCAGCCATCATGAGCAATTGCACCATCGGATGCTCTTTCGGAGTTTCCATGGGCGGATTTTCATCGGAATGCGAAATAGAAACCGGTAAGGCGAGCTGTTTCAGGACGTGGTGAAGAGCTGCGAGTCCACCACCTTGTGCGTGGAGGCCGGGCGTGACGCGAATGTCGAGCTGAGCACTCGCAAGATCCGGCACAATGTTGGCACGGCTACCGCCACGAAACGTGCCGATGTTGCAAGTGCAGTTTCCTAGCACAGGATGAGGAAATTGTTCGAGAATCGGCAGCAGCGCTTGTTCCAATTGCAGCAACGATGAAGCGAGTTTGGTCACAGCATTCTCGCCCTTTTCTGGCATGGAACTGTGCGCGGCTTTTCCGCGTGCTTCCAAGGTCGCCCAGAGCGAACCTTTTGTCACATGAACCACATTCAGGTCAGTAGGCTCGCCGCATATCGCAAAGGCGTAGTCTTTTCCATGCTTTTTCGCAAAATGTTTCGATCCCCATTGCCCCGATTCCTCGCCCATGAAAGCCACGAAATCAACCGCGAAGGGCATGTGTTGTAGAATCGGAAGATTCTCCGCCAGAGCCCATAGCATGGCAGTCATCGAACCCTTGGTGTCGCTGGCTCCCCTACCCCAGATTTTTCCATCGCGAATTTCGCCACCGAAGGGATCAATGGTCATGTGATCGACGCCGACGGTATCCAAGTGCGGGCCGAGAAGAATCCTCGGTCTGCCATCGAGCGGGGCAAAGCGGGCAATCAAGTTCGGGCGACCAGGAAGCACTTCTTCTAACACGACATCACATGCAGAAGAAGACAGCCATTCCGCTAGGGCGTTTGCAATATCGGCTTCACCAGTCGCACAGGAACCCGATGAGTCATCGGGGTTGACCGAAGGAATGCGAATGAGCGTTTGAAGAAGCTGGATGGGATTTTGGATCATGGCGTAGCGATGGTTAATCTTCGTCGTCTTTTACGCCTTTTACGCGAACTTTGCCACGCAGTTTGGCCTCAATGTAAGGGTCAAGGTCTCCATCCATAACGGGCTGGATGTTTCCTGTCTCTTGTCCGGTGCGGAGGTCGAGAATTTTTTGATAGGGCTGAAAGACGTAGGAGCGAATCTGATTCCCCCAAGAAACATCACCTTTTTCGCCGTAAGCTCGTTCGCTTTCGGCTTTTTGTTTATCTTCCTCGATTTGATAGAGCTTCGCTTTCAGGATGTCGAAGGCCAGTTCTTTGTTGGCTCCCTGCGAGCGCGCGGCAGAGGATCGAATCATGATGCCCGTAGGTAAGTGCTTCAGGATCACGCAGGTTTCGACCTTGTTGACGTTTTGTCCGCCTTTACCGCCAGACCGCGTGGTTTGAATTTCGATTTCCTTCTCGTTGATTTCGATTTTGATCTCCTTGGAAATTTCAGGAGTTGCATCGACGGAAGCAAAGGATGTGTGGCGCTTGCCCGCAGCATCGAAGGGCGAAATTCTCACGAGTCGATGCACGCCACGCTCATTTTTCATATAGCCATAAGCGTATTCGCCAGTGATTTTTATCGTAGCCGATCGCAAACCTGCTTCATCGCCGTCTTGCCAGTCAAGAGTCTCGACAGTGAAGCCTTTTCGCTCGGCCCAACGTGTGTACATTCGATGCAGCATTTGTGCCCAATCGCAGGCCTCGGTGCCACCAGCTCCCGCAGAAATCACCAAGTAACACGAGGAAGGATCGTTAGGCTGATTGAGCAGAGTGAGCAACTCAAAGGAGGTGATTTCTTCCGTCAATTTGTCGAATTCGCGACTTGCCTCTTTTGCGGTATCGGAGTCATCGAATTCTTTTGCCAACGCGATGGCGGCTTCGATGTTATCCGCCTTGGCTTCAAGACCAAGAAAGGTATCGACTTTCTTTTTGATCGAGGACGCTTGCGCGTTCACTTCGCGGGCTTTTTCTGGATGATTCCAGAATTCGGGTAACGACATCGCAGCTTCCAGCTCGGCAACTTTGTGTTCGAGAGAAGGGATGTCAAAGATACCTCCTGAGTTTCGAGAGGCGACCACGAAGGCCATCCACATCGAGCGCCAGGAGGTCAGCAGCATAAAGTTCGGACATGACGTGCGGAACGTGAGTGATAGAAGTTCAAATGGAAAGGGAAAAATCGAAAAACAGCAAGCAGCCTAACAAAAAAATCGGGGATTCGAAATTTCGTAGTAGCAACAAAACATTCTTGGTCTCGCTAAGATTCCCCAAAAAAAACAAAGCCGCATCCGTGAGGACGCGGCTTTGAAAAATGACAACAACGAAAAATTAGCGTTTGGAGAACTGGAAGCGCTTGCGGGCACCTGGACGGCCTGGCTTTTTGCGCTCTTTCATCCGCCCATCACGAGTCAGAAGACCGTGAGGTTTGATCAATTTACGAACTTCTGGATTCAGTTGAATCAACGCACGAGAAATCCCCAAGCTGATAGCGCCGCATTGACCGTGAACGCCACCGCCTTTGGCAACAACTTTGACATCAAACTTGTTGATGAGATGTCCGTGCTGGAAAGGCAAGAGGATGGTGTTTTGCAGAGGAATGGTAGGAAGATATTCTTCGAAGCTACGTCCGTTAATGATGATCTGTCCGGAACCTTCGCTGAGCCACACGTGGGCGATAGCGTTTTTGCGGCGGCCGGTAGCGGAGGCTGTGGTGATTTCGCTCATGGAGTAATGATTGGAGTAATAAAGTTGCTAGAGAAAAATTAGGCAATGGCGCGAACGACGGGCTGCTGTGCGGCATGTGGATGGTCGGCACCCGCATAGACCTTCAATTTGGTGTATTGCTGGCGACCAAGGCTGCCTTTAGGAAGCATTCCCCAAACAGCGCGTTCGATCAACAATTGTGGGCGACGCTTACGAATCAAGCGAGGAGTCTCCACTTTTTTACCACCTACGAATCCGGAGAAACGAGTGTAGATTTTGTCATTTTCCTTAGTGCCGCTAAGTTTGCATTGGTCAGCATTGATCACTACAACAAAATCACCGGTGTCAACGTGCGTGGTAAAAATAGGCTTGTGCTTACCACGGAGCAAACGTGCTGCTTCGACGGCAACGGCTCCAAGGATTTGATCCTTAGCGTCAATGACATGCCAAGTGCGTTGCACATCTTGTGGCTTTGCGGAAAATGTTTTCATAGGGCGGATTTCAGATGATTGTAGAGCTTGATAGCGTGCTTTTTGTGTAGAGTTAAAAGGTTTCCCGACTCTTCGCAAATCAATGGAAAATAACCTGCTGAGACAAGTCTTTCACCTTTGTTAGCTAACGCGGGGCGCGAAACCTACGGATCAAATCTCTTCCTGTCAATACAAAATCTCAAAAATCCATGCTTTTTTTATTTTAGAATTGCCAAACCGCTGCATCTATTGAAACTCTTGCGTAGGCGAATGATTCATTGCCATCTCGCAATAGAATTTTTCCCGCATTCACACTCATGAGCAACTTTTCCAAACCTGGCGGCCATCGCCCTTCAAGAAACCGCGGACCTCGTCCCGTCGGTCCACGCCCCGATACTGGCCCTAGGATTCGCAAAGGCATCAAAGGCGGAGAAGAAAAAGCCGTAGAAGTCGAAGGCACGGTTTCCGCCGTCTTAGCAGGCACCATGTTCAAAGTGAAAATGAGCAACGGCCATGAAGTGCTCGCTCACATCTCTGGCAAAATGCGCAAACGTTTCATCCGCCTCGTCGTTGGTGATGTGGTTCGCATGGAAATGTCTCCGTATGACCTAACCAAGGCGCGGATTGTTCATCGAGCTAGTTAATTTTCTAAAAAAGGGGCTGTAGCTCAGCGGTGAGAGCAGGGGACTCATAATCCCTTGGTCGTGGGTTCGAACCCCACCGGCCCTACCTTTTAGAATCAAGGTTTTTTGACTAACGAAAACCAACATCTGCTCAGCGTTCCTTTTCGCTCGAAATAGATACGTGTGTTTTCATATCAAGATTTGACACCTACTTCGTGATGCACACATACTTTCGCACACGGGGTATGTCGCAAGAAAAACGTTTAGATGTAAAAAGCGATGCAGAGAAGTTGCTAGGTGGCCCTCTCAACCTAAGAATGAACAATTTCATTCGTGAGCTTAGTGGCATTTACGCTTCTGGCAAAAACTGCATGAGCGCCTTCGAGTTTTCGTATTTGGTGCAATTGCGTAGTGCTTCGAGGTATCAACAAATCACATTTTTCCCGCTGAACGACCCTCCGCAGAATGCCTTAGAGTTCCTTTCCTGCGTCAAGTGTGTGCTTATTGCCATAGATGCACGATACGCTGCCGATCTAGAAGCATTTTTTCGCCTGGTTCCTCTTCTGCCGAAACATCAAGCCTTTCTCGATTCTCTGGAAGAACAAACTTGGCTGAAAATTCTCGAAGCAGAAGCGGCAAGTTCGCTAAAGCAGAAATCCTTACCTCAGTTGCGCCTCAGGCTTATCGAAAATGCATTCATCGTCGAGTCCACTGACTCTCGGGAAGGAAATTTCCGCAAACTCGCCTCGACAAAAATGCGCGATATGTGGCGCGAAAAAACGATTTTCGAAAACACTAGCTCCGAAGAAATCATCCGCGCCTGTTGCGATTACAATGACTACATCCGCTCGAACGAACTGGAGTTCCACGATGAAAAACTCACCAATCTTCTCGCCAAGCTATTACGAGATGAAAATACTTTTGCCCAATGTGTCGCCACGGAAGACGGCAATCCTATGCCTCTCGACCCTCATCCCCTTCTGTGGGTAGCCAACCACAAATCCGCCGACGATCCTCGCACGGAAATCCATCTCTGCGATAACGATGGTCAGCCAGTCAAAGACTTTCTGCTTTTCATTCCAGGCAAACAACCCCACGTCATTACCAAAAACCGCGCCTATCGCGTCAATGCTTGGCCCACGGGCCTTGTGATCGAAGTTTTTCCCCTCTCGATTCCCAAAGCTGCTCTTCACAGCTCAGCAGGACTCGCCCTTTTTCGCAAACTCGGTATCCCTGTCCCAGCGGAAATTACGCAAAAAATCGTCAACCTATCGCCGCTTACTAACGTCCATTGCTCAATCAAAACACCACAATATGGAGGCAGTGAATTGATGATCATGGAAGCCTACGGGGGCATCAAGGAAAGCAAAGAAGTTTACTCGTGGGAGTTCGATCACTGGCGCCTCAACAAAGCTCTATTCCCACAAACGAAAAACATCTTCGAAATCGATGATAGCCACCTCAACGAGACCGCGTCGTGGCTCAAAAAACTACCTTTCAAACCCGTTCTCTACGGAAAAAAAACACAACAAGAGCTTCGCGTTACCAAAAACTTCCCTGATCTTTTTCTCTCATGGATGCTCGAAAAACCTGCTGCCACCGATGTGATTCTCGACAAGGAACTCTCCGACATCGTCAATGGCGAAGTCTCTGGTTTCGTTAACCTCGAAATCGAAGAAAGCTCCACCGGCATCGATTGGTTTGACATCCATGTCAACGTCACGCTTTCCGATAGTTCTCTCACCCCTGAGGAAATCGCTCTCCTGCTGAAAGCCAAAGGAAAATGGGTCAAACTCCAAGACAAAGGCTGGCGGAAATTTGACTACACCTTCAGCGAAGAAACCGAACGCGAACTGGCTGAAATCGGACTCAACCCGCACGACCTGAAAGGCGAAAAACAAAAACTCCATGCCCTGCAACTCGGCGCACTCGCCAAGAAAAACTCCAAACTCCTCGATCAAGCCTCTTCCGAGCAAATCACTCGCCGCGTCAACGAAATCCAGACCCGTGTCACTCCCGAGATACCTGCCAACATCAGCGCCGCGCTGCGCCCCTACCAACTCGATGGCTTCCATTTCCTCGCCTACCTCACCACCAACCACTTCGGCGGTGTGCTTGCCGATGACATGGGCCTCGGCAAAACGCTTCAAGCTCTCACATGGCTGGCATGGCTCCATCAAAATAAAGGCACCAAACTCCCCTGCCTCGTCGTCGCCCCGAAATCCGTTCAGGAAAACTGGAGCGCGGAAGCTACCAAATTCTACCCCAATCTCCGCAGCCGCACCTGGAAAACTGGCGAAATCGACGACCAACTCGATCCATCCCAATTCGATCTACTGATCATCAACTACGCGCAACTCCGCAATCGCAGCGACCTGCTCAATTCGATCACCTGGCTCGCCGTCATCGTCGATGAAGCGCAAAACATCAAAAACCCTGCCTCCCAAAGCGCGCAATGCGCTCGCATGCTCAACGCCAACCAACGCCTCGCTCTCACCGGCACCCCGATCGAAAATCGCCTCATGGATCTCTGGTCCATCTTCTCTTTTGCCATGCCCGGCGCCCTCGGAACACGCGCCAATTTTACTAAATCATTCGATAACGCCAAAGACCCTTTCGCTCGCCGACGCCTCTCCGCCCGCACCCGACCTTTCCTGCTCCGACGCACCAAAAACGAAGTCGCCAAGGAGCTTCCCGACCGCATCGAAGAAGACATCACCATCGAACTCGAAGGCCAGCAACACAAGCTTTACCACGCCGAACTCAAACGCGCCAGAGCGCACCTTCTCAAAGCTAGCATCCCTGGCCAACTCGATAAACTGCGTTTCCATCTCCTCTCAAGCCTGCTGCGCCTTCGGCAAATCTGCTGCCATCCGGCACTGATCGGCCTCGAACCCGACCCAACACTCCCCGATACGACCAAGAAAACAAAATCATCTTCCAAAAAATCCACCATCGTCAGCAGCGACCCCAGCGCAGCTTCGGGCGATAGCTGCAAGCTCGAAGCTCTTTTAGAACTCCTCGAACCACTCATCGAAGAAGGCCAAAAAATCCTCGTCTTCTCGCAGTTCGTTTCCATGTTAGAAATCATTCAAAATGAGCTGCAAGCCCGCGAATGGAAACACTTCATCCTCACCGGAAAAACCAATGACCGTGGCGAACTCGTCAACGACTTCCAAACCAGCGAAGGTGCCGCCGTTTTCCTCATCAGTCTCAAGGCCGGCGGCGCGGGACTCAACCTCACCGCCGCCAGCTACGTCGTGCTCTTTGACCCCTGGTGGAACCCCGCCGTCGAAGCACAAGCCATCGATCGCACCCACCGCATCGGCCAAAAGTCCACTGTTTTCGCCTATCGTCTCGTGGTAAAAAATACCATCGAACAAAAAATCCGCGAACTGCAAAAATCGAAATCCGCCGTCGCCAACGATATCCTAGGCGAAGAAAACTTTGCACGCGCCCTGACCTTGAATGACTTCCATTTCCTTCTTGCCGATGGCTGAGTTCCCTCTTTGCGATCCGTTAGCATTTTCTCTCAAGCCGTCCATTTCCCTCAAGTCGACAATTGCGCATTTGTCGTAAGTAAATCCATCGATCTGAACACCTTTTTCTGTGCTATCAGAATACACAGATTTTTGAAAAAAAACTTCCCATCCTGCAAAATCCGTTGCAAGCTCTTTCGGACAATCATTCCGTGCGATTTCTCAATCGCAGTAACATCTCATCCTCGCATGAACGCTGTGCATGTTTCATCAATGAATCACACTTTTTCCTAGCATGGCATGGTAGCTGCTATCCCCACATTCCTCAACCTTCCCAATCATACAATTCCATCCAACAAATCATGAAAATCAAATCAAGAGCAATATTATCGACGTTTATCTTCGCATCTTCCCTGCATGCACAGACAGACAACTACTTTGGCACTTCTGGAGCCTTAAACGGATCCGTTTGGAGCACCAACGTCAGTGGTCCCTACACCTCACCCTTGGTTACGACAGGCGGAGCGATCATCAACTTTGGAAATGCTGCCACTTTTACAGGAGCTAGCATTATAGTTGCTGGCATCAATGCCACCGCAAATGCATCTGTTGGAACTATTGGTGGAACGATTAGCAATTTTGGGAATGCCGTAATCCCTATCAATGTTGCATCAGGAGTAACTTTGAATTTTGGCACACAAGCGTTCACCACTTCAGTTACTGCTGGTTACATCAAAAATGGTGAAGGAACGCTCGCTCTTGCTGGAGAAACTTATGGTGGTGGTTTTACCCTCAATAATGGCATAGTGATTGTGGGTGGTGTCAACGCCTTGGGTGCCAGTGGAGTCCTGACGATCAATGGGGGCACCATTGCCGCGGGTGCCGCTCGCAACCTTACAGGCAAATACACGAATATTCTTATTGGAGGGGACTTTGGTATTGGTGCGTCAACTACGGCTCTGCCCACAGGAAATGCAACAGTTAGATCGATGCTTACCTTTAGCGACACCATGAGCTTTGGTGATACAGCACGTACCATATCTGGTGAAGGTCTAGCCATTTTTGGGGGTGTGATCAGTGGCACGGCTGGATTTACCAAAGCGGGATCTAGCACCATCGTTCTTACCAACACAGGCAATACCTACAGTGGCCCTACGCAAGTCAATTCAGGAACACTTTCTTTCCGTACTGCTAGTGCGGCGAGCACATCGTCCACTTATACCTATGGTGCTGGAGCGACCTTGGGCCTCGGAGTCGGCACTGGGCGATTTACAGATGCTGAAGTCGTAGCAGCTTTCGCTGGCACAGTACCAGCTTCGCTTTCTACGGTTTCCATCGATTCCGCTACCAATATTACTCTGGATACGACTGCTGCAGCACACACATTTGGCGGCACAATTGCTTCAACCACTCGGGGATTGGAAAAAATCATCGGTGGTAGCAATCTTACACTATCGAGTACCTCCAATCAATATTCCGGTAGGACAGTGGTTCATGGAGGCGGGGCTTTGCTCGTAAGTGCGCTTGGAAACATCGGCGATGCTTCAAGCAACATTGGCACGAATAGCACAATTGATCTGAGGAAAGAAGGTCGCATCGACATCAGCGCCGCATCTTCCAGCAACAAGAACTTCAACATTCAGGGAACACCTGTGGAGCCGTCGATTATATTCCCTGGAACAACTGGTGCATTCACTTTAAGCGGGTCCATTTCTACGGAAACTGCTGGCTTAAAAGAGGTCAGATTCGGCACGAATGCGGCGGTTACTGTTGCGCATGAGGTAAGTGGCATCATTTCCAATGGTTCCGGCACGATGAATGTTCGCAAAATCAACTCTGGTCGAATCATTCTTTCTGGCGCGAATACATTTACGGGCA
>JAIYDP010000072.1 GCA_027487435.1 Verrucomicrobiaceae bacterium
GCGGGGGGGGGGGGGGGGGGGGGGGGGGGGGGGTCCATTGAATCCTCGAATCATTTCCCTTGTCACAATCGCTCGATCTGAGGGCTTCATCTCCAAAGAGGCAGCCAGCAGCCTGAGTGATCAATTTGATAGTGCTGCATGGGGCACATGAGGATACTGTCACACTGGTCAATACCCATCGCATACAGATCAGAAAGAACGTTTGCGCAGCCGATCTTCCCCTCAAAGGTCAACTAGAAAAGCAGCGAAATGCCTGCATGTATGGATCTTCAACAAGCGGGAAGAAGAAGTCGGTAGTGGAAACGTGGACAATTCCAGGAAATCGCGTTGGTTCCACCGCGCAATCCATGCTAATGTCCCCTCGGCCGATCCCTTGAAGGGATCAGAGACAATACAGGCGACAAACCCTGGAGAAGGGACTGGAGCTCAGCTTGAGGGACTTTGCATCCTCATCCTTTCAGTTTGGAGTAGTTCGTCAACACGAAGCCCTCTGACAGGCCAAGTGCGACGGGGTCGAACATGGTGAGAGCAAATTAAAAATCTGTTAATAAACTTTTTAATTGGTGACTCAGCGAACACGTGTTCTCGATCGTCTACGCAGCCAAATTTATCATGCCAAAGAGGGGGCGAGATGTTCAAGCGTAGAGAGGGGACATACTCAGCGAACGGTACGAAATGGCTTCGATATAGCCAAGCTCGCACATTGCTCGAGAGAAACGTCAACGAGGCGCGTTGATTCGACGCCAAAATACTCCGTTTACTTACAATCGCGATGCTCGATGCCTTCTGATGACTGCATCTGATTCTAATGAATCCAGCTCTCCATATGTCACACCAGCTGCTCTGAGGACTTCCTCTGTGTGGGCCCCATATTCAGGAGGAGTTGCAGACGGGTCCATTTGGAATTGGGAGAGCCGCGGGGCCTGCGCGACGCCGCTCCCCACAACGACGCCCCTCGTCCTTGTGTGCTTGTGACTTGCAAGCTCCTCCATCGCTACCGCCGTTAGGGGTGACGAGGCAGCGTCACCGAGCACAGGAGTGACGCAGGCGTCGGTGCCATCAAAGATGACCTCCCTTCAAAGTCACCTCCCCCTCACTTGCCAGTCAAACCACTCCTCCCTGGTCTTGGACCCAAACACTTCCGCAAACATCTTCTTCATTTCGGGCCACCTGCTTTGGTCCATCTGCGCTGGCAGCTCGTCCTCATTCTGCCGATTCAGCACCCTCACCCCCCCCCCACAAGGCCGAGCTTCGAAACCAAAACGTCGTAGAATTGGCTCTCAATCGCTCCAACCGCCATGAACTTCCCGTCTCTGGTTTCGTACGTGCTGTAGAAGTGCGCCCCCCCGTCCAAAAGATTTTCGCCGCGGGCCCCTTGGAAAAACATGCCCTCCTGCGGACGTGAGCGTTGGCGGACGGCAACTTGACCTTCTTCATGTTGAAAAGAAAAGAAGACAAGTACGAAACGCTGTCTGCCATGGCCGTGTCAATCACTTGCCCACGCCCTGTCTCTGCGCGCTGGTGAAGAGCCACCATGACTGATGGCTGTCAATTCTTGAGACAGGCGTTGCACTCCCAAAAGCACACATCAGTCCACCTCCAGCAAAGTCTGCGAGGAGGTTGACAGGAAATGATGGAGGCTGGCTCGAGGGCCCGAACATCTGGCGCGTCAGAGCGGCGGATGGGGCACGCGTGCAGAGAGAGCGCCGGACATTGAGAGGTAGTTGATGTCATGCCCTGCCATCGAAGCAAAAGGGCCTAGGATATCAGGCAGTCCTGACAATTAGATGCTTGCCCGTCTGGCCGAAGCCCGTCAGCCGTGCGTATATCAGCCGCGGGTTGCGGGTGCAGAGAACGTCAGGACCCAAGCCCATCTTCTCCAAAACGCCAGGACGAAAAGGATCAATCACCACGTCGGCAGTGTCTGTAAGTTTCGTGACTAGCTCCGCCCCTCTTCTCTTTCGAATGTCAATGCACACCGACTTCTTCCCTCTGCTCAACGAATCAGCGACAGGAGAAGGTGCGGGTCTGTCAATGCGGATCACGTTAGCCCCTAAATCGGACAACAACAACCCTGCAAATGGGCCAGGGGCAAGTCCAGCAAACTCGATCAGCTTGATGGCCGACAAGGGAGACTTCATTTCAAAGCTTGCTCAAAAGTTTTGTTCTTTAATGCCTCGCAGCCTCTGGGCACGATTCCGTTGTTTCTCCTCTTTCTCGCAAAGAGTTCCTCTTTCTGAATGAAGAGTTAATGCACGCAGATACCAGAAGGAGACAATCGCCTTCGAAAAGTGTGCGACACTTGCAGTTTCGTCGCCTATGAAAACCCCAAGGTCGTCGTTGGCTGCATCCCGCTGTGGGAAGACAAGCTCTTGCTCTGTCGGCGGGCTATCCCTCCAAGGAAAGGATTTTGGACGTTTCCTGCTGTAAATTGAACTTAAAATTGCGGTAATGTCTCAGGGATTCATGGAGCAAGGGGAGACTCTTGAGGAAGGCGCGGCGCGAGAAACGCTGTCGTCTGTTTCCCATCAAACGGCTAACCCTTGCAGTGAAGAATCGGGGGCCGATGTCGAAGTCACAAAGCTCGTTGGCATGTACGATCTGTTGGGCCCCTCGCAAGTCCTGATCGTGTTTCAAGGAAACATGAAATCCGGCGCCCACTCAAGTGGTACAAGATCGCCCACTTGAAATTCTCACAGCGGAGGCATCGAAAGCCTTGAGACAAAGCTTGTAAGACCTGAAGACATTCCGTGGACGGACCTTGCGTTCCCCTCCATTGGCTGGGCGCTCCGCGACTTCTTCCGCCAACGCGGGGGGGACCTGCGGATTGGCCGCAACCCGGACGGCAACAGGGGTGACCTCAAAATCTCGTAGCGATGAGAAACACGCACGCACTTTGTACTTGTACATTACTTGAACAGACTCACCAACGGGCCCGCTGACGATCACGAGGACTCATAAAAAAGCATGTAGCCGGACTCGGTCGTCGCCATCGACGCGTCCTGCGGCGCGATCAGGGAGAGGGCGCAAGTGCGGTCAAACGCTGGCGTGTCCGAAGAACTGAGCGAGGCCGTCCTCGTCGAGAGGCTCCACTTGGTCGTCGTCGAAGAGGAACCACTGGCTGTGGATTTTCACCGCGACGACGTAGTGGCCATGATTGAGCCCCCTGCAACGTCATCGTCGGTGTCGACAACTTGCTACGAGCCAACATGAACGACGACGGCAAACAAAGAATAAAGCTTCTGAGAGTCCTCCGGCGTGTCCGTCTGCGCGTGGGGTGAGCGCGGGGTTGGAGGCTGACGAACGACGTGATTTATCAACCGCAATTCGAGGGGGAAGACGACACGATAAAACAATTTTTTCAGCCGCTGCAACGACTCAAAATACTGCGGCAAGTTATAAAAATTGACGCGCATGCACTTTAAACCGCTTCAGATGCAGGACGAGCGTTTTTGGAGAAGTCTTGATCCTCATACTTCAGATGTGAGGGTTCAACGCAGGTTTGAACTGACCGTTTTTGCGCCTCTTGAAGGCTCCCGCAGGAGTCGCAGTGAAATTTGTTGCCGCCACTCAGCATTTCCGTTGCGCTGAACTTCTTGAGGCAGCTGAACACGTCAACAAGTCAAGTGTGGGCGCACCTTGTTACAGACACGTTCTCGTCGATCTCCAAGGACAAATCAAGAAACGCCTCATCTCGACAAGACGTCTAAGCCAATGAGGGCGGACTGATACACCTCACAGTCTCGCAGTTAAGGCAGCGCGTCTCGTTTGTCAAAATGCCTTCGAAAATGTCCTGCACAAACGTCCTGCCGGTACCTACGAGATGAGACGCGGCGTCCGGAGGGAGACAATTTGTCTCCTTGCGAATAAGGTCGACAATGGTGTTGATGAGGTAGTTCCAGAACTCATGGGCGTCTTGGTGCATGCTCCCTCTAAACATTTCTTTTCATTTAGACGAAGTACCGCAAACAAACCATTTTCGCGCTTCAAAAGCTGAACAAATCGCTTGGGACTCAGAACCCCCGCACGCCTCTTTTGCGCAGCTACAGAGTCGAAATGGTCTCCCAATGCCATGAGAAGATTGTCGTGGCTTGGCGGCTGACGGTCAGCAAGCTCACGTGCGCGCGCCCGTACCTGCTGCTGCCGATACCAGTCAACGACGCTACTTCGGAACGAACGGCAATAGTACAGCGCTTGCAACATAGAATTACAATAGCAGGTATTTCCGAACTGAGAAATGAGAATTTGGGGCCAAGCAAACTACATTTTCTAATCCAAAAAGATGTTCGCTAATAGGAAAATCGTCTGCAAGCTGTTTTTCTAACTTGGAACCATTTCCGCCCATGAGGCTCCTTAAAATCCCTAAATTAAAAGTAATTATTGGTTTTCGAATCAAGTTGCTTTTTCACCGCAATCAGCCAAGGAAACGGTTGAAATTCAGTCTTAAAGAGAGGGAGAAGGCCATCGTGTTCAATCATCAAAGTACACATTCCTCGACAACAAGAAACAAATGGGTGACTTGCACTTAAACTAGAACAAAACAAATTTTCAATCAATGTCACTCATGTTTACATTCGACGATTTCGTCGTGTTGTTCAAGTCAAACTGGCAGCGTCGTGACATGTCAAGTCAACGTCAAGTCAAGTCAACGTTATCAACGTCGGCAGTTGGATGGTGCAGTCTGTTGCGAACGAGTCCCCAGTGCGTCTGCCCAAAGTACCTTTATCGACATCTAGAGTAAAGAGAAGTTGTCGTTCATTGGTCTCATCAGTCAGCGGCTCACGTCTTCCTCGTCGTCTACATCTTCTGCAAAGTTCTCGAAGCTGAAGAGTGTTCTGGTCGCAAACATCCTCAAACTCTATCACAAGCGGGTTTTTGTCCTCCATCCTGCCACTCATTTTCTACAGCATCCACATGCCTCCGATTCTGAAGAGGTTCATAGAGTCGCCCTTGCGGAAGTAGATCGGATGCTCGTCGGCGGCCGAATCACAGATCAAGATCTTAAGCGCCTGCAGCACCAGTTCATGAACGGTCTGGCTCCCCCCGATCCAATGCCCCTGGAGGCAAGGAGGAAGCCGCCCCAGTCTTCTGCGCGGAAAGACTCGGAGCCTGCGCAAGGCGCACAGCATGAGGCATCCAAGCATGATGGTGAAATCTCACCCCACCTTCCCTCAAGGAGCCAGATTCGAGTGAGCTCGGGGACCAATCGACGGCCACGTCTCCGAGCAGACGGAAGAAGCGTGAGTTGTTATCGTCCGTTCTTATTTTTGCAGCCCCGACCATTGACGAATGGTCCGTCATGGTCCTGTACAACGACGTCAAGCACTACGAGGACCAAAAGAGGCAAAAGGAGGCGAAGGAGGCGGAGCGGTTGCGGCTGCGACGTGTGCTGCAGGAGCAGATTCATCAGCGGGAGAGTGAGCGGCAGAAGTCGAAGCTGGAGCAGCAGCAGTTTTACCGCCAGGAGGAGGAGAAGTACTCGCAATGGAAGCAGTCTCAGACGGCTCATGAGGAGGAGAAAGTGAGGAAGCTTTTGGACGAGAGGGACAAGAACATGGCGGAGCTGGAGATGATCCGCACGCAGAAGAAACGGGAGGAGGATCGGAAGAGGGCGTTTGAGGCTAGGGAACTGGACGAAGCGAAGCGAACGATTGACGTGAGCGCTGGGTGGGCTGCCTGCTGACGATGTGGTAGCAGGAGAAAGAAATTCAAGAGCGACTGCGAACGGAACGGAACGAAATGATGCGGCGGGTGCTGATGGAGAACCAAAAAGAGCTGGACCGCAAGAAGGACTTGTGAAGGGGGGTGGGAAGTTCTCTAACAAGTCAAGGAAGCGGCTGCAAAGGGAAGAGGACAATCGTCTGTTCCAGCTGCAGAACGAGCTGTTGGAGAAGCAGGAGCGCTCTCGTCAGCAGGCGCTCGAGGTCGTGCAGCAGAAGCAGCGAAAAATCCACGCCATCGCGTCGGCGCAAGCGAACGTACGCGAGGAACAGCTGCGGGAGGTTTGGAAGGACGTTCGACGGTCTGATGATTGTTAGTTTGAGGAGCGCTCTCGAGTGTATCAGCAGGAAATTGAGAGGCGCCAAGAGGCCGTTGAGAGGGACAAGAGGGAGCGGCAGCGGCGAGGTCGGGAGGAGACGCAAAAAGTGTTGGAGCAGCAGGTGGCGGAGCACCAGCGCAAGAAGGCGGAAGAGGCGGAGGAGGCGCGTCGAGTTGCGGAGCAGACTCGCTTGGACGCGCAGCAGTTCGAGTTGAAGCAGAAGATGTGCGCGGGAAGGGGGACTGGGTGCTGATGCGAGCAGGGAGCAGCTGAAGATCCGCGAGAAAAACAAGCGCGCCAAGGAGGTGCTTAAGGAGCAAATTGAGTGCGGTGCCGCCTCTGAGTTTGACTGACGGCGCGCAGAGAGACGAGCGCGATTGGGAGGAACCGCTTTGTGGAGGGCATGTCCGACGTCGAGCGGCGGCTGAACGCACCCATCCTGCGGCAGGTGTTGGAAGAGTCGCCGGACGCGATGTCAGTGATTGGCTCCCGGTTCTCTTGAATAGTTTGTAAGGATATCTCTGTCAATGTATTAAAAGAATTTCGCGAACGCCGAGGACTCCGGCTCAAATGTACAGAAACATGGTCACAGCAACAGCGAATATACACACATCAGTCACTGCTTCCATCGGAACACAACGCTTGGGGTGAAAGAGCTACTGGCACCGCAAACAGAAGACTTAAAAGGCACACCCGCAGGAGGGGCCGTTTTTGTCAGCGCCCTCGCGTCAACAAACGGGTCCCTGTCGGCCGCGCGAAGTTTCGAAAACGTGCCTCCCTTCCACATTTAGAAATTCAAAATCATCGCCGCACCGGCTTGGATGCGGTCGTTCGAAACGGCAGGAGGTGGTGCGCGCGGCGCGAGAGCTTCGACGCCATCGAGACGGGGTGGCGATGACGCGGCTCCTCCACCGGCGGCGGCACCGGGGCCTCGTTGCTGAAGGTCCCACCCCCCTTCGATGCGGCGACGAACGGCTTCTCAATGTGCTGATTTCCTTGGCTAAAGCGAAACCCTGCATTTAAGTTAATTAAACTCAGAAGCAGCAGCGGCACCAGAGCCTTCGCCAAAAATGGTCTGACGGCGGAGCTTTTCGAGTTCGTTTTGATTGACGCCACTCTCGTAGGGCAGCTCCTCAGAGAAAGCGCGGTGGGCGTAGCCAGGGGCCTCAAACTTTGGGAAAGCCACTTTTAAAGGCTTTGTTTGGAGAGGCGGCTTCTTGAGGAAGTCGGGCACTGGGGGGGGCCTTGCGAAGGGGCCGTTTTCGTCAAGATGCGGGTACCCTCCCTACAGGAATTAGACACTAGAGCCGCTTTGATGGATGAGAAAGGTACTTGATATCTTGCAAACGTGCCATTCCAGCCGCCGAAATGCCTGAACGTTCAGGAAGACCAGAAGCCGACTACTCTTTGTCTGCGGATGGGACCGTAGAGACAAAAGGCTTGTGGGAAAAGTGTTTGTTTCGCTCCATCATGGCATGGGCTCGCTTCACTTTCTCCTGGTCAACATAAACGTCGCCCTGGGTCGCGTCAGAGACGCGGCGCCTCATTGCACAGGAAGAGTTGAAGGGATAAACTTCCCGAAGTTGCCGCGCTCGTTTGGAGATCGCTCAGCGAGGAGGTGAGGGGCATATTGCCGAATGGCATCCCGCATTTCATCGACCGTTGTGCCCATGATGATTTGACTTGACTTGACTTGACTTGATATGACTCCGGCAGGTGGAGAAAAGGGATACACAAACACATTAGTACAAGGCTAGGACCAACTCAACGTTACATAATTGAAGCGCGTCATCAAACAGGAGGGTCATCCGCAGATCATCCCCTCCACTGATGGGCGCCAGTGTGTGATTTTGGACAGTCTGGGTAAACTTGAAACCCCCCGAGTCCGTCATCCATAGACTACGCAGTAAGAGGGGCTGACATTGACGCAGACTTTCCAAAGAACTGATTAGAGTCAAAAAAAGAGAAAGCAAAACATTCGTCCTGGCTGTATCGTCAACGCGGGGTTTTCAGCGCTATACGCTCTCTCAAATTCAATGGCGCAGCGATTCCAATCCAAATAGGTGGGAAATTTCACTTCAGGTCTCCGCAGAGTAAAGGACTCTGCATTGCACTCGACCGCCATGGAGCCCTGCTGTGAGAAAACGCACAGAAGAGATTACGTGGGAGACGACAACGAAGCACCCCTCACTATTCTCTAAAAAAATGGAGATCAAATACGTCCCGGACTCTTGCGGAATCTTCAAATTAGAGTGACTCCCCGCGTGATGTACCTCAAACATGGGGCAATTGGTTTCAAGAGATCCGAAAGAAATCGACAGACGCCGCTCCACTAGCTGAGGCTTTGGCCGCACGGCATGTGCGCGAAGGTTACGCTGAGGGTGAGAGAAAGAACGGATCAGCACTAACTCGTAGCGCAGCCGCAGCTGCAGAGCCTCCAAGCGCGTGAGTGCTCGCGACGTTGTCGAGAAACGACGTGATGGCGTCTTTGTCGAACCCAAACACGGCCATGTGAAAACCTCACGGGTGAATGCGGAATCAACCAAACGGCACTGAAGGTGTGCAGCACGCTGTACAAAACGTGGTCATCCCGCAGAAGGCACTCCTGCTTCTCCTCTTCGTTCAGCTCGAACCACCGTTGGAGATCCTCTTGGAAATCTGGCGAGCTATGCATTGCGCCCCGCTCCTTAGTGATGATTTCTGCTTTGATGAGAGGAGTATCATTTTTTCGCGACCTTGACACATTCGCTCCCAAAATGAAATGTCTGTGTATCGCTGTGATGGAGGGAGTAAACTCTGTAGCAGATGAGAATTCGACGATAAAAACCACAGTAACAAACGTCTTCTGCCCATCGACGACTGCGAAAAATGTCGACGCTAGGCCAACTGCTTGCCAGAAGTGCATGCAGTCTTGCTTTCTGTAACTTACACAAAAGATGATATCAAATAACCCAGATAAAAGTTGTAAGCTCTCGGGATGCAATTCAGAGGCCTGTTCTGTCAGAGATAGCGCACAAAATCCGACCGAGCGGCTGTCGTTCAAGACCTCCAATACAAAAGGAACAAAATCGTGATTTTGGCTTAAAAAGAAACATTTCCACATGTCTCCGCTTGGAAGCTTTGGTCCTTCGAGGGAGAGAACGAGAATTTCCTTGAGCCCACGGCTCATGCACCTTCGGTGCCAAGCAGAATCTGTCAAAGGTTGCTCCAGTTTGGACTAACAAACAAACAATTGAGGTTTTAGCGAATCTACATCCACCGAGATTCTCACAACGCAACATCTGCAACAAGAAGTTTTCGGATACGATCTATACATAAGGCCTCTTCTCCAGACATATTTGCGACTATGGAAGGCGGAAGCCATCCCTGGTGGATAAGATGTGACAGTCGTGTCAACTTTGGGATTGACAAACAAGACGTAGAACACTTCGCAGATGCATCCGCCCTTGAGTGGGCGAATCACCCAGCCAGAAGAAGTCAGTTCTCCTCTCACGTAGCCAGTTTGAAACATAGCATCTAGTCGATGAGAGGGGATTCTCCATCTCAGCAGAACCTGGATGCTCAACTGACGTCGCAGCAACAACGTGAGTCTTGTTGGACAGAACTCGCCGGGTCTCAACAAACACAAAATCTCTTGGAGACACTAATTTGACGCCCTACACAGTGAGTTGTCGAACCTCTCGCGCGCACGGATGAATACGAGACATGAAGGATGTCCTGGCCTTCGCTTAGGCTCTGGACTATCCGGCCACTTACAAAATGTGGGTCCCACTTCCCGGTGAAGTCAACACCCTTCACAAGTTCGAATATCCTGAATGATGAGAATGAACAGATTTTACAACATACCGCTCAGGGCTGCTCTCAATATACCCAAACGCTTTTACAATTTTGATCGTGGGGTCGGCAGCAGCACGCTTGTACATTTTCACGTCGGACACCTCTTTGAGAAACTCCCACACATCTGCCTCAACTAAGGAAAGGAGTTCGTCGGCGGCAGCTTCGCCGATCTCCATGACTTTGGCTCTGTCAAACGGCTTCTGGGCCTTCAGGACAGCAAGCTTTCGTTCTTCGACGCTCGCGACATCTCTAATTAGTTCAGCATAAACTTGATTCTCCGGGCTTCCGCGCCCTAGGCACAAGCAGACGGTGCTCCCCAACTCTCCTCTGATTTTTGGAGCAACTTCTTGCAGACTCCTCTTCCTCACATCCTGACCGTCAACCTCCAAGATAAAATCTCCGATCTGAACCAATCCGCTTCGCTCAGCAGGACCACTAGCTACCATTGCATTGACCGTGAGGTAGCCATCAACTCCGGGCTTGATCACTGCCCCGATGCCGACCACAGTGGTTGCCATCGTTAAACAGAACCTCAAATTTTTCCTTCATTATTAATCAGTCCATGGCAAAGGGAAAGAGCAAAACGATTCTTATTCGGTTAGTCAGCGCCGCCCAGACTGGCTTCTTCTATGTAACGTCAAAGAATCCGAGAAACGTCACGAACAAGCTTGCCTTTCGAAAATATGATCCCATAGTGAAAAAGCATGTCTTGTTCACGGAGGCCAAGATTAAGTAAACGTCAGTTTCACTTTCGGCGCTGCAGGACCAGGTAGATGCATACTCTCTTGCAGCAATGTTTGAAATCGACAACTCGACCGGTGTCGTGTGAGCGGTGAAACCAATAGTTTCGAAACCGGGAGGAAACAATGCCTGTGCCTCGATTGCGATCCAGAATCAAATGCGAGGCATCCAATCCTTTGTTTGCTCTCCCAAGAAGTTGCAAAGTCACAGAGTGGAAGGTGGTATGATGATCGTTTTCATGCCCTTGCTCGTGTTGTGTCGTTTGCTTGCAGATGGGACGATTAAAGAGCCTTGACTGTCGTAAAGACGAGTTGACGATCGGACGTCATCTAAAAACGTCGTCGACCCTCCGAAAGCTGAAAAGGACCGTGAAATGGCAGCCTCACGTTGGCTTCGCCTTGATGAGCTCTCTGCATGAGATCCAATGGCCTCTTGTCGGTGGCGGTGGGGAGGAGAAAAGAAGTTCAGGATCCCGGTGAAAATCCCAAATCGTCGATTTGTTAGATACACGGCGAGAATGAACAAGAATCGTAAGAAGAAGGTCTCTGGTGAATCTTGTGTCCTCCTAAAAAGAGCCCTGGCCTAGTCATCGACATTGTCTGCATAAATGCCTCACCAAGTTCCGAAAGCCATGACGATCATGACCATTCGCCCACGGAAACTTTCAGCGCTCTGTGACAACCTTGAGACCTCTGATTGCAGAGAGAGCAGTCGCCTACGCACCTCCGCTTCAATTTCAGCCATCTCAGGTCAACTTAACAGAACTCTAAAGAGTAAACATTGGGTACGCATAGAAGTTGTCTCTTCCCCGCTGCATTCTGCCCCCGAGTCGCATTGGGAACTTGTGGAGATCTTTCTCCCATTGTGCTCCCGTCATCGATAAATCTCCGATATGCAACCAGAAGATTCAACAACTGCTTGGGGTCTTCACGTACTAATCATCGCATGAATCTCAAACAAGAGAGGGTGATTTTCAAGTGCCCTTCAGAGCAACAGATCGCCACTCTCGAACGATGGCTACCGCTTGTATCGCCTCATGCGAAGATCGCGGTGGAGTTGAAATTGTCAGCAACTCGCAGTGACTCTCGCCCATCAACCGGACAGTCCGTTGGGTTAAAACCATGACCGACAGGTTTTGTACTCAAATCTTACGCACCAAGCGCACGCCATGTCTCTGAGGCTGCGCCATGTCAAAGCTGGAGGCGCTTTCGTGTTGCTTTCTGCAGAGGGGGGGGTGTGGACGAAAATTTAAACACCGAAGTTTTTAACTACCGAAAATAATGATGTGAGATATAAATCCATCAAATACACCCTGCACACGTCAAGAATGACTAGTTCGTCATCAGACGCTCCCCTTTCAGCCGCCGCTGGTGGCGGAAGTGGCGCCACACGACGGCGCTGACAATCAGAAGGAGCGCACCGCCTCCAGCCGACAACCCGATGATGAGACTCCAGTTGGGGGGGGGGGGGGGTGTCGGCGATCCTGTCAGCTGGGCCCACGAACCCCCTGAACGTCGGAGTCACGATGATTGCAATCGCCACCGACGGTGCGGAGGGCATCGAGAGCCGAGCCGCTGTGACGGAGGCTGTCCCTGGAGCCGCGACTTGGACATCAAACTGCGAATTGAAGGGAAGCGACACGACCGTTGAGCGACCGTTGAGCACCTCAAAAGTAGAGGATGAGTTCAGCGCGACGACGACACGCTGAATTGAAGGGAGCGCCGACGCAAAGAGAAAAGTCACCGCAACCAAGCCGTCGGGTGCGCGCGGTGCCATTTGTACAACAGCCACGAGCGAATTTTGAGTCTGTTTGGGGTCATCGGCGAGCAGAAGCGCGACAGCACAGGCCGGGTCGATCGACGCGACGGCAGGAGCGGCCAGGGACGCAGCGGTGGCCACGTCGTAGGCCGTGATTTGAAGGGTGTTGGTGACGAAGAATGTCGAATTGAAAGCAGCGTAAGGCTCCACAAAAGAGGGGGGGGGTAAGACGGCGTAGTCCATCAGGCGAAGACCCACAGCACCATCAGGAGGGGGGCGAAAGAATTGAAAGTGAACGAGGGATGGGCCGACGGAAACGTCGAGGAGGGGGGAGGGGACGGCGTCAGCGACGACGAGGGTGTAGGTTGTGGATGGCAGAGGGGGGGTGTAATTTGCTATCAGATTTCCGGAGGGGTATGCAGAGATCTGCAGCAGCTGAGGAAATGGAGGCGGGGGGAGGGTGAAAATGGCGGAAGCGCCGACGTCAACGCCGCCGAGGGGGGTGGAGGTATTTTCGCCCTTTGCAGTAACATTGAGGGGGGAGGGGTGCAAATTGACGAAGGAGAGGCGGATAGAGCCGGACGGAGGGGAGGTAGCGTCCAGCTCAGCCACAAACGGCCGCGGAAGCGAAGGGAACACTTTGGCTGGCGAAGTCCAGTTGCTGAAGTTGATGACATCCCCAAACGACCCCCCCCCCGCCATCCTCAATGCCACGTCGACGCGCGGTAAAAACTCTGTGAAGGAATGCACCCACGGCCCGCTGGCGGCCATGGACGGAAGACCAAAGCGGGGGGATCCCCCAATGGTCAACGCGAGCGGCTCGGGGCGGGTGTTGACAAGGCGGAGGGAGGCGCGGAGGCCGTAGGATGCGTACAAATAAACTGGAAATGCGTCATCGCCGACGAGGATGACGTGGAATGTGCGGAGGGGGGTGACGTAAGCCGGGGCGCCGTTTTTGAGAAAGCCGTTGGGGTAGAATTCGAGGATGTAGTCCTCATCTGTGTGGGAGGGGGGGAGGGAGATTGAAGCCGTTTCAGCGAAGGCGAGAGGGGGCGCGATAGGGAGGTCAAACAGCTTGACTGTGAGAAGCGAAAGGTCCCACATCAAATTTGTGACAACGACGCGGCCGAGGATGGGGAGGGAAGAGGGCGTAAGGCTGAGGGGGCGGGCGATGAGAGTGACGCCGCTATTCGACGCGTTGAGGGCAAAAATGGTCAAGTCGTGGGGGTACGTCGCAAGAGGGGCGAGGGTGGGGTCGAAATCATCGCCGCCGAAAATGGCGGCTGTTTCCGAAAATATGGCTACGGTGACTTGCGACGAGATCGACCTTCCGAAGCAACCTCCCACGAAAAAGAAGGGCGCATTCAAATAGTTGGAAAATAAGCGCGCAGGCCTCTTGTTGATGGTCACAACGCTGGCGGAGCCGTAGCGATACGTCAGACCTTCGACGCAGCGAACGGAGGAGGCCAAAATGATGCAAGTGTGCGACGCGCCGGCGGTGAGGTTGACGAAGCTAAAGAACATCGTGCCATCGCTTTTTGAGACGGTGAGGTTGTAGACACGCGCGTTGAAGTCAACAGGGCCTGACGACGCGAGCTGCCCTGGCGTGACGTTGAGAAAGAGGGGCAGAGCGCCATCGGAGACGTTGGCGAAAACGCCGTCATCAAGAGCGTTGAAGAGCCGCACACGCGCAGTGCCCTGCGGAGGTGCGTCGAAGGAGTCGACGAGGACGGAGACTTTTGCTGGGGACGAGCGGACGACGATGGTTGTGCTCTCTGCGGTGGAGAAGTTGCGCTGCAGCCACGCGATGAGCTGCGCGGTGGAGGAGTCCTCGATGTTGACGAAGTAGTCGTCCGGGTCGACGAAGAAGCGAGACGATTGAGCAAAGGGGAGATGGGCGACGGCGTTCTTAATGCCGATGAAAAAGGAGAGGTTTTTGTTTTCTGCCACGGCGTTGACGACATGGACGCAAGCGGAGGTGAGCTCGGGGAGGTGGAGCGTCTGGAGCGTGCGGTTGCGGCCGCCGAGGAGAAGAAACGTTGACTGCGTCATGGGAGCGAACTCGTTGAGGGGAGTGGAGAGAAGGAACTTGTCATCCTGATCAAAAAAGCTAACATCGGAAGAAAATTGGTCGAGGGCGACGTACTCCGGGTTGTTGAGCTCGCCCGTAGCGGTGGCGAAGTACAAGCTGCTGGTGCCGATGGAGGCGGAAGAAGATATGGCACGAGGAGACAACGATACGAAGCGAATGTGCGTCACTCTTGGATCAGCAAAAAAATAACTCCGAATCCTCATCGGGGTGATCCCAAACCCCGTCACGTTCGAGCCGAAAATGCCGATGAAATACGTTGTGAAGTCAAAGAAAATTACATTAAAAGCTTGGGGGTACTTTGTCTCATTCCCGCATGCGACCGATATGTTGAACAAACCAGCAGGAACTGTGAAAAAAGGAGTCAACGCGCCAAAGGTGACGTTGGCCGCGAGAACACGAGCTCCACCTGGGAGATCGGGCGATATGATTGTGAGGCTGATAGGACAGTCATCTTCTGATCCAGAAACCACTTGAACCTTCACATCGCAAAGAGAATAACCCAACGCAGCCACAATCAGAAGCTTGACGACTTCCATGCGAGTCAAAGTCAGAGTCAAAGTCAAAGTCAAGGTCAAAGCGCAGTCATTTTGACTTTCAGAGGTTAAGGAAGGAGCAGAAGCAGTACTTGATTGCCACCGTGCTCAGTATCAACTTGATGAACGGCATTTTGGTTGCGCGACCAGAACGCCTCTGGTTTGGCTGCTTGAATTTAGGAGCATGGGGGGCCTTCACTAGTCTGTCCCGGTCATGGCCACAGCGGCGTGTGTGGGGGCCAAGAGGCGCACTGGACTTCCAGGACATAAGGAAGTGACGTGAGTCCGATTCATTGGTGCAACGAATTCCTCACCGAAGAGTGTCGAGCTTTCTTTTGAAACAGCAGCTGACAGATAAAATGGCAGAAGGTTTCAAAAAAAGGAAGCACGGGACCCATGCCCATGAAACTACGTAGAACTCTCGAAAACCATGAAGATACAAACAAGGCCAACGTTCAGCAAGACCGTGCCCAGAGCTTGCCGCCGCCAAGCCGCTTGTGCATCCAAACGCAAAAGGCACGATTGATTAACCTGGATTGCATTCTGGCAGGAGGGACCTTTCTTGCAGACAAGCCCGCACTAACAGAACACCAGACTCGGCCATCACTACGCACTGTGGACCCACATCAGAACAAGCTCGCAGAGGTCTGTCCGTGTGAGGACAGTGTCGAAACCAACAAAACAGATCCACGTTGTCGTTGGGACAGCGACGCATGGCGGGAAACGAGTCAAGGTCAACGTCAACATGCGCTTTGCTGTTCTTTTGCTGGCGATCGTCAGTGTTTCTTCAGCTGCTGAGGTTGGGTTGGTGGCCATTGTGTGTGGGGTGGAGCTGGACTACGCGTTTAACGTGTCCATTTCGAATGATTCGCTGGGCATGGCCAAGACTCTGGCGGAGGTGCGCTTTTCCAACGTAACGAGCCCCATTGAGGTCGTGCCTGGGCGATACAATGTTTCCTTGAGCGCCATAGGAACCTCTTGGAGCTCTAGTCTAATAGAAATCGATATTGTCGCGGGAGAGAGGCTGTACGTGATGTTGTCTGGGAGGAACGAATCGTTCTGGCCCGTCACCATCACGACGCTGTCGATTCCATTTCACGACTTCGTGGACCCACGAATGTTCTACATCCGATACCTGTCGTTGTCTACGCAGTCGGCGTTCACCTCCGTCCAGATCAATCAAGATTCGCAGCTCTTCAGCATGGTGCCCCACCTCTCTCCCGGATATCCTGACTTCGTTGCCTTCTCCTCCACATCCACTTCCGACTTCTTCATCAATGACGACCGAGGCGCCACGCTTGACGCTTTTCAATTGCAGCGCCCAGCAATGTCGCAGACCACGTTTGTCCTTATTGGCCGACGAAACTCACTCTTCCCCCTGTCAACTCTTTTTCTCGCGGAGACACAACTTTCATGTGTCAATATTGTCAATAGCGGCTCGCCGCCAATCTTTGTTAACATCTCGTCAGTGCCTAGCGGAAAGCTAACGCAGGCGCAGGCCGTCCGAGTGTTTGTGCCCCCTGGCGAAGCGTTTGTCTCATCCGCCACTTCTGATGGCGTCCTCAAGCGCAACGCCAGTGTGTCGGTCCCTGCGGCTGTGTGTGTAACGCTTCTCGTACGCTCCGGCCTCTCTTACTCAGTCCTAAATGCTAGCATGTCCGTCCCCCCACTACGACAGACTACAGTCCGTCTCATCAACGCTCTTGATGATGGCGCCATCATCTCCGCCAATTTTGACCCCTTGATTTCATTCTCAAACGTTCAACCAGGTGCTGCGGCAGCGATTGGGCCAATCGCAATGACTGGTGGCAATCTCGTCCTTTCCCTCTCCCTCAACGGCGCCCCTGCGCAAGCCATTCAGCTTCCATCCTCCCTCTTCACGACCTCTTCAGTCACCATCGTCGTGTTCAATGCTTCGGGGGGGCTTTTTGCTTCGGTCCCGGATGCTCTCTCCCTCGCCTACACTCCCATTCGAGTCCTCAACGTTGGTGGCATGGTCACCGATGTTGTCCGAACGTTCGCAGTTCTCCCGCAGGGGCTCCCGCCGTTTCTGCTGGGGGCGCCTGAGGTGCAGACGACGACGTTGTTTTCGTTTGCCCCGTCCTATCTGTCTGACTGCCTTGTTCTCGACGCTGCAGACACAATTTACTTCCGCGGCGCCATCGCTACCAGGGCCGGCTCGATGGTGACCCTCGTTGTAGGGGGCGTAGGTCACCAAGCGAATGTCTTCTCCAACGTCGAGAACTTTGATCCATCGCCGTTTGCGCAGATGGGGCGCGTGTACTTTTACAATTTTCTTGACAGCGCCTCCAGCCAGGTGAGCGTCAAGGTCGATGCGTCTTGGTTTGGACTGTCGCAGATTGCCAAATTTGCGTTCGAGTCTTTGTCCCTCCCAACTGGGTCGCACTCGTTCACTTTTTGGGTCAACAATCGTCAGACTACCATGACTACTGTGTCCGTCGTCGGAGGCTCTATTCACTCCGTCTACATTTACGGCAGCTCGATATCTCCCAAAACGATAAGCATTCGCTCCACAGGATTCTCATCCCTCCGCTTGCTCAACGCCAGAGCGGCCCCCGTCGGGTTCTCCTGGTTAGGTCGAGTCCAGCGGGGCGTTGTTCCCCCGAATTTCGTTTCAGGCCCCCTTGTTGTCAACTCACCCAGCGTTCGGAATAATACTTTCCTTCTTGTCGATTCAATGGGAGTCTCCGTGAGCAACGACAAAGTCATGCACTTTCCAGATGGTTCCGACGTCCTCGGTGTCGCAGCGCCAGTGGGTCCATTGTTCGTTTCCCTGCCTCAACGCACGACGCCTTACAGCGTCGTTTTCGTCAGCGCGCAGACTGTTTCCAACTTGCTCTACGTTGAAGTCGATGGTGGCGCCGTTGGGGTCATCAACTCGACGAATGCGCTTGAGATGGCGTCGTCATCATTTACAAGCGTCGCATTCAAAGACAACTCAGGGCAGGTCCTTTTGTCCATGCCCGTCAACGTGGTCAAGGGCTGCAACTACGCCATTGTTGCCACGGGTTCCACCGCCGTTGCAGTCCAAGTCGTCCGGGGGCGCTGTTTCTCATCAATTTCGTTTATCAACTCTCCTTCTTTGCCAACCATGGGTTTTAGTTACGGGGACTCCATCCCCGTGAAGCCCTCGACAACTGGGACCTCACGTTTGTTCACAGAAACAAGAATAGAGGCTTTTGAAGGTGAGTTTGACAAGTATGACCTGATTTGTGCGTTCGACAACAATGGCGTGACGGCTGCATGCACGATCCCTTTGGCGCTCACAAGAGGAAATGTCTATGCTGCCGCATTCACCCCGTCGACGTTCGGATCGCCGCCTTCTTCGGCTCAGCTTTCGGTTTTTCCGGTAGCCATTGACTCGGCAGCGAATTTTGTTACTTTCTTCTTTTCTTCAAATGTTAACAAGAATCGGAAGATAAGTCTTCAAGTCGGCAATGCTTCTTTGACACTGGCGAACCAGGAATCGAGCTACGTTGCGCTTGCTCCCGGATCTTACAGGGTTCTTGTGTCAGACGTGTCCACGTCGAACATCGTTGCTGCGGGCTTGCTCACCGTCGGCAGAAGTGACATTGCCCTTCCTGTAGTAATTTACGATCTCCCGACAGGATTTTTTTTCGTTTCGTCCAGTGGCACTATAGAAAGCATTGACATTCCGTCCAACTCAAATCCGGGCCTCATTGCTGGTGTTGTCGTTGGCGTGCTTGGCTCTGTCTTCATAGTTGGGGCCCTCGTTATCTACCGGAGACGCCGGAGATTCAACCAGATGGCCCTGTTATCGTCATCAATGTGACCTGAAGTTATAAATTGCATTGTGATTGGCGGCAGCCGTCTTTTTGTCTTCGAATTATGTTAATCTCTTATTTCACGTAATAATTCTTTAAACATGATTTTTTGGCGGGAATGAAAAGAGTACTGCATCCTCAGCTTTCGAAGCCAGCTGTGGACCTGATTCCTTTGACTTTCGCTGCGAATGGAAAGAAGCAGCGAAAAGAAGAGAATTCCTCTCAGAGCGAAACCTCATTTGTCGGCGGTATTCTGGAGACTCAGTGTGTGGGAATACGATACTATCGTGGAGCAGCCAGCGTTGAAGCGAATGGTTGCTCCATTGTTGTGGCATTTATTCGACAGAGTCTCTCGAAGTAGTGCGCGAGCCTGAGAATGCAATTGACAAGAACGCGATTCGAGTCATGAGAAGGAATGGAGTCCGAATCGTCAGAGCCTTCTGATTAGCCAGACCCAAGTGGGCCATCTCCCGCGAAGCCATGCAAAATTTATCAGCGTGGTGGCCGATTTGTCCATTGCAAACATATCCGTTGTTGTGTCAAAGAAATTCCAACACAACGCAATTACGGACAAGAGTACCTCCATCCCTCTTGACCTCTGCATTCACATGGTTGGGGAACCTCAGACGGATCCAGCTCGCGATTCAGTGAAATGGCTCAAGCAAATGTGTTTGCCGTTGTCGTCCACGGCTGCATCGATACCTGCTGTCCGCGAATCCCATCTGCTGCAGCAACAGCCACGAATTCCATCTGGAGAGGCTGCAGTTCTCAATGAGACCCCCACGAAGAGGACTGTACCAACTGTCGAGCCAATGCTTTTGAGGCCAACAAAGAAGCTTGCAGGGAGTGTCCCCCTTGCAATCGTTAACATATCCGAAGTACATATCCGTCTCATAATTCATTCTGTAGCCGAAAATCGTGTCTGAATTCAGTCAAGTTCAAGTCCGGCAGATATTCTCCAGGTAGTCGGCCCCGAACAGAATGACTGAGACGAAGATTTCTCAGTCGTGCCTCGATCAGAAAGCTTGATAGGGTGCACGGGTCAAACTTTTGGAGCTTGGTCCCATGCTCAGATCCCGAACCAATGTGCGGGATAGCGTTTGTAGACTAAGCGTCAGGGCAGTCGTGAAGAGAGGATGCGGTCCTCTTCAAGCGTTTGACGAGTCCCTCGATGAGGCTGTGATGGCAGATTGCGGTGACGAAGTCGAACGCTTAATTGAGTACTGAATTGGGTTTGGAGTTGATTGACAAGATGTGACCGAGATCTGAAGGAGAGCATAGAATTTGCCGTGCGATCCATTGAACAGAAGC
>JAIYDP010000205.1 GCA_027487435.1 Verrucomicrobiaceae bacterium
CAATCGCAACAACCCGCTTTCGAGCAAAATTCTGTAGACTGCCGGTCAAGAAAGCCTGGGGGAAAAAGAAACCCGAAATCCAATACACTTTACGATGCCCACCATCAATCCACGTCTTCAGAAACATCAGCCGCTCTTCCAAGTCAACAACCCAAGACGCCAGGGGCTTTAGAGAAGGATATGCTACATTTGCCCACATCTCTGGCACTTGATTATTGAACAAAGAGGTTCCAAGCTTGTCCAATGTTTCAGACATCACAACCAATCCTTTGAGAGCCTTCAAAACATCTTTCAGGCTTCTAGAAATAACAGCCAGAAGCTTTGAATACCGCAGAACTTCTTGAGATAGGACAGTGTTCATGCTCTCATGATACATGGTTGGATACTTTGCAGCAACTTCATCCAGCGGCATACTGTCTGGGATTCGCTTCAAGATGTCATTGCTTACGTCAGCAATGACATCATCGCGACTTCTTCCTCCCACACCAGCTGCAGCGCGAGGTTGCAGCATCATCAAGTTCTCAAATAAAGACAGCGTTTCGTTCTGTGCGGACGTGATATCGGCATTCTCGTGGAGACCGAAAACATCTGGACTAGGATTGATGGGGAGAGACCTGAGGTAATCTAAAAACGCTGATTGCGTCTCCGCCTGAGGTACCTTGTACACACCAGAGTCGCTGAATGCATACGCTTGGTGGAGAACTTGTGGGCAAATGTAATCAGACAGAATGCTGTTCAATGAACGTCTGTCCTTGTCATCAGTCACACGACCTCCGTAGTTGATTTCACCAAAGAGATATTGAAGTACTTTGAAGGGAATTTCTTTGTAGTCATTGAGGAAAAGACTCAGCTGCATGACACAGACTTGTAAATCGCCTTGGGCAAAATCATAGGCAATGTTCCAACCAAGTGGCCCAAATCGCCTCCGATCCTGGACAATCGCATGTAGGAAGCAAAGGCCAAACAACAGGCGCCGCCACTCATTAGGCTTGTTGTTTGTTGCGAGAAAGCTGTCATCAAAACCAACGTATGAGCGGATCAAATTTGCTTTCAGGCCCTTGGGTGGTTCGACAGTCATCTTAACTCCTTCCTGCAGGATTGAAACTGGAAATTTGTCACTTGGCATTGAGGTCAACCACAATCTGAAGTCACGATGAACTTTCAGAGGATCTATGTTTTCAACAATTTTTTCGAGAGTCGGCATCCAACTGACTGCCAAATGACAATTCTGCAAGAAAACCCATCCTCCTCTGTCCATGGCAGTGTTAATCATTTTCTCAGCAATCGGTCCCTGTCCTTGGCCTAGAGAAATAGAGTCGATCTTTCTCATCATTCCCCGCTCGTCGGCAAATTTGTACAAGTCACTTGCGGGATCAGACCCTGATGCGAACACGAAGATGAGAGGACTTTTCACGTGAGAGTCCCCAAAGGCCGATCCAAGGTCAAAAGGTGGAGGCTCGATGAATTTCTGGCCGAGATAATCCATTACAAGCTGCTGCACCGCATTTGTTACTTTATCAAGCCGAAGGCACCGAAGAACCAGGATCTTTTGAAACCGAGAAAGTTTCTTGTTCCAATCGCCAGCAAGTGACTCTTCCTCAGGTGTTGCGCTGTCAAAAATCCTCCGGTATCCTGGAATGTTGTCTGCAAAGCTGACCGCAAATCCAGAAAAATTCGGAAGGCGAGACAACCCGCAGATTTGAATCCAGCTACTTTCAATGAGCCACTCAGGACAAGGGTTTTTGATCTCTACGTTGGCAGATGTTGCTCCTGCAAGCAAAAATTGAAACTCGGCAGAGTCGATGAGATTTTCTGATTGCATGATTCTGATGCAAAGCAAAAGGGAAAACAACAGCTTGTTCCGCTCAAAGAGTGAACGACAGATGTTCACAAAGAGCGAGTACGTGAAGAACTCATTCAGATTCTTCAATCGCACTTCAAGAGTGGGCGACATGGGAGCATTCTGTATTCCCATGCGGAAAAGATTGAGAAACCATCCAAGAGAATATTGATACATCGGATCGACGAAACCAAGGTCAGAAATACAAAAGTAGAGAATGCCCGATCTTGAAGCGACAGGACGATACAGTGCTCGAGTGGAGTCGATTTCTCTTTCTGTCTTTTCCGCCTCAGCAAGTTTTACATTAATTTCTTCCGATGTCTTCTTTGAAGTTGCCAATGTGTTGATCAGCTTCTCGTCTTCAAGGATATCTCCAGATGCAGCAGATAGGAGTTCCAATATCTTGTCCTCGATTTCTTTCATTTCTCTCTTCATTGCAGCATTTTGGATGACCAACTTACTCTTCGCCTCCTCTAAGTCAGGTCTCTCCTCTGCGACCACAAGTCCAAGAAGCTGGTCTTGCAATCCCTCTTGCGTGATTGCAAAGTTAAGCAAAGTAACTTTCACGGCAGTCTCTGGTTTGTAGTAAGGATTTCGGAGCTTCGTTGTCATGTAGAATTTGAAATCAGGATGGTATGGAATGACACTGTCACCAAGCTGTAGCATGATTGATCCTCCTTGCTTGAATGTCTGACGAAGAAGCAGTGGTTCAAGAGCAGGATCAACTTCCTCAAGAATGTTTTCAAGTAGAACTGGTCGTCCGAAGCGGATAGCATTCTCTAACGTCCGAAGGTAGTCCTTCTCTGTCAATTTGATGACTTCGAGTCCTGATTCCTTTTCCATGTTTTTGACCCACTTATTTGCCTGTGTTTCCGGGTCAATCATTAACGGCCAACGTCTCGCCTTTGAGATAATGATGGCATTCTCGATCGAAAGAGTATCAGATGGGAGGCCGGCAATTGTCCACTCCCTGATTTTAACTGGATCCGAGAGAACGTTATGGACACTGCAGCTTGGAGTGTGAGCCATTCCAAGAGCCTGCAACTCGCCATTCCAGCTACGCACAAGTGCAGAACGAAAGGCCCCCGTGAAGACACCGAGATACACGACGGTGCCGGCAGCTATGATGCAATCGCCGTACAAATTGCTGAAAGCAGCCGTCAGCCGATCCACCGCTTCCGACCATCGAATCCTCTCTCCGCCGAGGCCTCCTATAAGTTTTTGCGCTCGATCAAGCTTCAACGTACATTCTTCCACTTTCCTGGCGAGCTCATTCTTTTTCATGACACTCTCTGTGTAGTTCTTCTCAAGCTCTGCAACTCGCTCTTGCACAGAGCGTAACCGAGACCTTGCGGACTCGAGACTCTGCAGAGTTACCTCAAGTTCTGCCTGCGCCTCTGCCAATTTGGCCTTTTTCGGTTCCACCATTCGTGCGACGGTGTAGTACTTGTGCATTGCTCGAACCCACATACATATTGACGTGCAAGCTTTGGATACCTTGGAGACGGCTTCGGGAGTAAAATCTTCTCGGTCAATGTATGGACTGATCAACGTGATGGTGGCTTCCTTGATTGCATCTTTGTCAAAGCTAAACAAACTGTTCAAAAACGCACCAGGATCAGCAACAAGTTTGGTGGCTGGCTCCCAGTAGTCATTAATTTTCTTCCCGACATTGTTCGGATCATCCTTGCGAACAGGCTTGATTTCTTGCATGATGCAAACGGCTTCCATTACCAGTTTGACACCCATTGGAGGGCTTTTCATTGCTTTGATCTCAACAATGTCGTTTTTGTTCAAGTTCTTCAATGAAGCAACTGCAGCCTCAAGGGCTGGCAGAGCTTCATCAAGGTCGCGTTGAGCATCATCAGCAATCGCCTTGCACTCGCGAGCTTTCTTGTCAGCGTCTATCTCCTCTTTCTCAACAACAACACGGGTTGCATCTGCAGTCTCCTTGTCTTTAGAAATTACCACCATCATCTCCTCCACTTCAACGGCAGTCTTTCGAAGAATGGGTTGTAGTTCCGTCAGTTCTTCTTGCATTTTCTGGACCTTCCCTGCAGTTGATAGTAGCTTGTCAAGGCCAACGACAAAACGGCTCTTTTGTTTGCCGACTTCCAGTTTTTTCTCGTCCAAAATCACTTTGTACGTGGACAGCAGCTCCAAATAGCTTGTGGGTGTGACAGCGTTGTGCCTGCGGAGCTCAAGCAGGTACCTTTTCGTCTCCGTAGACACTGACTTGTGGATGATGCCACATATGTCAAACAGCTGCTCGCGAACAGAATCAGAAGGAAACTCAACAGTTGACAGTTGAGAGCGCGCCACAGATCGAAGTGCATCGTTTGGCCACTCTGAAAACCAGTCAATGGTACAACAGTTCAGAAGTGACGGATACATCCGCAAGCGACTGCGGAACTGCTCGCCAACAGGCGACATGCACAACACACAATGAAGATTCGCCCGAACGCGAGAGACAAACTTTGATGACATTGCATTCTTCGTAATGGGAATGCCTTCCATCTGGCAGACTCCGCGCATGACATTATTTATCGATTCGATGTCACCTGCATCGAAAATGTTTGGAACTTCGCCGCTGTTCAAGATGCCATTAATGTCTTCAAGAAACGACTCTTTCACGACTTGAGTATCGGAAAAAATGAAAACAAGCGGGTTTCCTTCAAGGCCAGCACCAAGCAGCAACTTTTTGATGTCATCGCGCCACTCGGCCATTCCATATTTCTTCGAAATTTCGATCTGGAAAAATTTGAAATCCGCGACAAACGCAGCCAACCGAGACAGAGACTGACGACCACTTCCACCAACCCCCAACAGCAGCGCGTTTCCATACGGCTGTCGGATAATTCTGCTAATTCTACTAATGTGCTCAATCGCATCAAGAAAGAGAACAAGCTTCATTTGCTTGGTATTTGCTGCATTGTAATTCTCCAAGTGCTCATCGAAAATTTTCACGATTCGATCAAGATCAGTGACTTGCAAGTACTTCTTCACATCTGCACCAGGGACAGTGAAGTCTCCAAAGAGAAGTCGATTAACATTGCAAACCTCTTGCCATGACATAGAAAAATGCATCTCAACCTGGGACCTTACGAGGTCATCAAACCACCTTCGGTCAGTGTCGTCAACAAGACGGTCCTGGAACACTCTACAACACTCGTGGACCCACAATCGAACAAAGTCAGTAGGGGCGCGGAACGAGCCAGGGTCTCCAGAGAGAAGTCCTTGAAACACTTTTGCCACATCTCGCATATTGTACGTATAATGCGACTTTGAAGGTGTGGGAAGAAGCTCCCGCGCAATGGTGTCATACACTCGAAGAGTTGACGCCACAAAAGTTGAAGTCAGCGAGGTAAACGCGTCAGACGGCAAGTTCGCAGCCAGGTACCCACCAAGAATGGTTCCAAAGATGCGATTCAGGTTTGTGTTATCCATTTTAGTGAAAGTAATGAAGTTGAAATGGCGGAGAAACCGAGGAGTGATAGGATTACGACCTCCACCAGGTGGACCCATGGCTGAAACGAAGATCAGATCAACGAGTTCGCGGAACTGCAAGGTCTTACGATCATACCAACCGACATGATCCATCCATTGGCGCAACAACTCAATCGGGGGCTGTGCAAAGTAGCGTTCACGGGCCGGCATGTTGAGATCGTCCACGAAGATGATGTAACGCTTGCCAAGGGGAGGGCCGAAGACTCCTTTCCGACGTTTTTCGAATTTAGCATCAAGAATATCTTGGGTCTGATTTGCTGAAGTTGAAGCAGAAAAAGCCATGAGAGCAGTCATGAATGAATCGTCAAATCCCTTCATCAACTTTTCCATTATCGTGACAGACTTACCAGTGCCCGTGCCTCCTACTGCTAAAACATGTCTCCCATTCTTGATCAGAAGATCCAGAAGGAAAGTGTAGCATATTGAAGATGAAGTTGGGACAATGATGGATGAAAATTCAGCCTTGGGGTCGAACTTGTATGGCTGCTGGGTATCCATCCAAAGAATCCATCTACCAGTGACAAGATCGAAGCAGTAATCGTAAACACTTCCAGGTGGTAACTTGGAAAGAAGCCCAGCTCCATCTAAAACAGACCTAATGTAGGTGTTAAAACGGGATTGGCCCTCATAGTCAACACTTGCTCCGACCGACCAAATTGTGGAGAAGATAAACATCTCATCGATGATAGCCTCAAGAGGGATCGACTTCGGCTCTTCGCTTTCGCCTTCTCCAGTGTCTTTTTGCTGCGCAGCGAGAACACGAAGGATGAGACCATGCAAAATTTTGAAGAGACTCATGGCTAAATTTGAGTCAACTGTTTGCACAACCTCAACTAAGCTCTTTCTAACAAAGTGAACCGAACTTGGTACAATCTTGACAAAAAGATCGAGAAGATGATCTGCTAAACTCTTTGCAGCTTCTGGAAGAGTCAGCAGCCAGGATTTGCATAAAGGCTCAATTCCAATCGCAGCAGGTTCCATGTAGACCATTCCACAGCGACTCACTGTCGCAGGTGATGCCACTGCAAGGTCCTCCACTTCAAACATGATTGTCATCGTTGCAGACAATGTAATGATTTCACCACTTGTCAGGCATAGTTTCTTGTTGTCATCAAGTACCGTGTTCATGTTTTCAATCCAGAGTGCGTCGACAGGTCCATCAAACATCACCCACTTCTTGTCGGGAGTTGTATCCATTGCACACTCACGCACAATACCAGCCAGAATTCCATCAGTCCATTCATGAGTATTGTCATCAAACTTGCCGTACAGCTGTCCCTGGGTTATGCTCTTCGGATTCAAGCAGAAATGACGAACTTTCTCATAACCTGAATGGCCAAGTTCGTGACATCGAGTCAAAGCTGTCGCCAATGTCCGATAATTGCAGGTTTTGCCACCTCCAGTAGGACCAACAAGCATTAAACCATGTCGGACGACGGTTGTTTCGTAAAGTTGAACAGATTTGTGAAGAAACGATGGAACGGCCTGCAATCCTAGTTTCTCTGTTGAAATGATTAGAGACTCCATCATCGCACCATAGTCCAAGTCAGGGCGCTTCACACCAGGGAAGAGGTCGGAGATGATACCTTCGAACAAGATGAGATCATCAGCCAAAAATTTGGGGGTATTGACATCTTGTAGTGCACGTAGTAACAACACTTCTTCATTACTTGTGGGTTCCGCGCGTTTCAGCAGGCCCGCAGCCGAAATGACAGTCTTGACAGCACGCATCCCGAAGTCATAGTGATCTTGGGAAGACAGCTGCTCTGACGACAACTTGAAAGTCGAAACAATTTTCTGTGCAAGCGGCTTTGCAGCCAAAAAACCAAAAGAGAAAAGAGATATTTCGGAAATGAGTGCATAATCAGGAACCATCATTGCCATGGGTCGAAAGAGCGCTTTTAGATTGTCTGGTAGCTCAGTGCGACCTGCATAACCTGGATTCATGGTGATAAACACTGCACATGTTGGGTCGAGCCCGATCTCGACGCCTTCGAACACAAACCGCTTCATTTTTGACTGAATCGCTTTCTGTATTGTAGTGATTTGTTGGGCAATAACTGAGAGCACCTCCACATCAATCCTGTTGAACTCATCAAAGCAAGACCAAGCCCCTGCAGTCGACAACCCCTTGAAAAATTTACCCATGGCAAGGTAATCAAGGCCATCGCTGCAATTGAACACAACACATTGTTTTGCAAGCGCTTTCCCGAGATCCTTTGTTGTTTCAGTTTTCCCCGTGCCAGCAGGACCCTGTGGAGCACCTCCTAAGCATAAGTGCATAGCGCCAGTGAGAGTAATGTAGCATCTGTCCGTGAGCGGGGTAATAACGAGCCTTGGAGTGTTCCCCAAGTACTCGTAACCATAGACAAAGCAAGCCTGCACTTGACGCACGGTCATTTCGACCTGAGGATGAGCAGGGTCAAAATACGAGGGCAACTTGGATTCAACTTGAAATGTCTCGGCATTTTCCCAATAGTAGCGTAACTGTGATATCCACTCGAAGTCAGTCACACTGGAGACAGCAGAGTCGATCAATTTCTGAACCACGTCTCGCGCATGGACCTCTACAACAATAAGAGCCCCAAGGGTCATGGAAGCCAATCTTGATAAATCTCCGCGCACTAATGTCACGAGATCTTCGAGCTGCAGCAACATTTTATCGAGATAAGCTCTAACTCCGAATTCTCCGCTGGTAGCTATGGATTCCTCAACTTCGATTGACCAGTAATGCTGAGAGCCAGCAAGAACTATCTGTCCAGGCCATTTGATTACCCAGTCTTTGCGAGGAATGACTTTGTAATCTTCAGTGGAGTCCAAGAGAGCCTTTCGAACAGACTTCCTCATCATGCTTTCCACATTGCCCAGCCAATGCTCGACGTTTCCCTTGATGTGAAGGACCTCCTCGAACATTACTTTCTCCCCTTCTCCTGAGTACATGGCGTCAACCACCAGCTTATCCCCCTGCGGATTCATCTCCAATTTCGCAACATTTTCGAAACATTTGCGAAGGTGAGGTTGCACAGCGCGAGGCTCCTTTGATTGAGATAGGATTTCAAGAAGCTCGTCATTTGACAAGAAATAGAAACGCGCAAAAGCAGCACGCTTGGTCTCCAGGTAATCCGCAAGACCTTTCTGCACTGCATCAAGCGTCCTGTTGCTGTCGCGGAACTGGTCAAGAATTCTTTGGCTACTGCACAATGAGAGGACATGAGGATTCGAGTGTGCTGCCTGCATGATCTTACGCCATGAACGATCTACTGCTTGGAAGCGTTTGGCTTCTTGAGGAAGTTGGCGCTGGATATCCTCAGAGCTGAAAATTGGTTCCAGGTAGAGCCACAAGCGTTGGCACTGAATCCACTCATCGAGAATGTCTTGGGTCAGTCGAAGCTTGTACTCCCATTTCGTAATGCGCTCTTCGAAAGGCTTTTTGTATGGACTGAAGCTCATTGACTGTGTCATGACGATGTCGTCATCAAGAAGCTGAAAAATGTCGTCCAGAGACTTCAAGACGAATGTACCAGTATCCTTGTACTCCAACACAGCGAAGTTGATGGGCTCCCACTTCTTCTCCATTTTGTCCAGGGCGGTTTCAATCGAGTACTCTTTTCCGGCCACGTCACAGACCTTGGTAATTTCGCTTGTATACTGGTCTAAGTGCATGTCGTTCAATGCCTTCTTCAACGTAAAGTCGTTGGTAATTTTCAGCGACACGCCAATTTCGCTTGAGATTTGTTCCCAATGTCTTTCTCGCATCCCAGGATTTCGCAACGCTGTGACGATGGGGACATACTGCTTGAAATCTTCAATCTGCTCCTTCACATCGTTTGCAATTCGATAAACATCAGGAAATTTCTCTGCAAAATACTTGACAACTTTGAACATTGACCGCCACCAGTTTCCAATGTTTCTCTCCATATCCTCTGCGTCAATGGAGCTGAAGGGATCTTCAAGCCATCCCTTTTGAGCCCGCGCCCAGTCGTTTGCAGTCAACCACAGCGAAGCATACGGCTCAAACACCTTCTGAATTCGAGAAAGCTCAGAGTAGTCCGTTAGAGGTCTTCCAAAGAGGGACTACGGAATCAAACGAAGCCATACGGTGCGTTCAAACCTCTCGGGAATTGAATTGTTTCGCCTTCTTTTCTGCTTCTGCCAGTCTACGAGCAATTTTCTTCGCTTCTGTCGAGATCTCAGTCACCTTTGCCAAGTTCGTATGCTTAAAAAATTGCCCAACAGTCCCATCCACGACAGTAATCTCGTCCTTGAACGACTCCTGCTCTGACAACATACTGCCTTCGAATCTGTCTGTTTCCTCCGAGAGACGTCCTTGTGCGGCCTCGATGTTATTCTCAAGCAAACGAGGAAGTCCGTACATGTGCCATCGCATCTTCACATCTTCTTTTCTGCATTGTCAATTCAGGAAAGTCGACACAAACGTAAAGTTAAACTTCAGGTCCTCCAAGGCATCGAATTGGCTCAACGCTGCTTCGATTCGCTGCTCAAGCTCGGGAAGGCCTTGCGGAATCTTTTGAATGAATTCCCTTGCCGCCATGACTTCCTCAATGTTTCCAGGTTGTTTCCTCATTTTGTCAAACATAACTTGGAAGCCCTTTGCGATTTCTTCAGCTGATGATCGAATGCGGACAGCAAGGCATTCGAGGAGGAGATTAGCACGCTCCAAATACCTTGCGGAGAGAATTTTTCTGATCTGCTCTGTTTGGACGGAAAACATCCCAACAACAACTGAACCTCCAAACTTTTCATCGAGCTGCTCACGTTTCGATAGATACTGTTGAATCATTTGCATGATTTGGTCAATTGGAAGATTTTGCTGTTGAATCTCCTTGACAAACTCAGCAGGATCCACTTCAATGATTGGAGAGTACTCATCAAAGATTTTCACATACTCTCTGAGTTGATCCATCGCTCTCTGCATGCAGCCCGATATTCGGTCTCGCCATCCAATGACCTTGGGTTCTTGCTTGTTCACGACTTCAAGCATCGGTTTGTAGCTCCAAAACATGTCAGTCAAGATGAGGGGATCAAGCTGTGGCATGCCTGCCAGCGATGTGATTGCGTTGTCAAAGAGAATTGCAGGGAGCTCTTGGATATGGTCTAGTGAGTAGGTTGGAGACACTTTGCCGTTCAGTACGCCTAGCTCTATCAACAGCATGCTCCATTTTCGAGCTTTGGGGGGTGCTGCAGTGAACTTTTCTTCAAATAGCCTCTCCACAACTGTCTCGCCGACGGCTGCAGCCTCCACAAAGAGGGTGAACGACAACAAAGAGGACTCGACGAGAGACCGAAGAGCGTCTTCCATCATGAACTTGAGCATTGTCATGAATTGCTTGAGCTTGCTCATCTCGTATATATCTTGCCTCGTCTTGGTCAGCGTGTACCATCCTTTGTTGATATCCTTGAGACCATTTTTGATGGAATTCTTGAGAGAGGTAATCCAGCTGTCCTTCAGCTGAGATGCAACGGCAGAAAAGGCTTGGGTCTGCATCTGCTCAAATTCTTCAGGTCGCAGAGTCTTTGCAATACCGGTGTTGAACATTGCCATCTGCACCACTTTATGACACTCCGTCTTCGCTTTCCCAATGCAAGGAATCACTTCAGGGACAGTGAGCAGGGTAGAACAGTGGAATTTGCTGAAAGACTGCGCGAAGTCATACTTTGGCATGTCCACCGACCTGCGCTTTCGCGGCTTCTCAAATTCGACGGTGACTTTGCTAAGCATGGTATTGTCTTCGCTGTTGTCTCTAGAGATGTCCAGACTGCGGTCGAACACGATGCGGTTCAGCGACCTTGCATACTCGAGGCCAAGCTCGTTGACGAGAGCGGTTGTATCTCCAGCCTTTTCTTTAAGTTTCTTGCTGTTAAGAGCGCAAGTTATGATCCGATTGCTCTGCTCCGGCGTGATTGTCGGCAGGTCATCCCCAGGCATACAGTCGAGGAAATAATTGTACGACTACGATATTACGAAGAGAATCGTCATGTCAAACCAAACTCCCCTCACAAGACTCCCGCATTCTCCATGCAGTGGCCAACCTGCGACAGAAAATGAATGGATCTTCGGCCAAGAACATCAGCAACACTCTATCACATCATCAGCTCAAAAGGGGATCGAAAGTCACCGCGGTCTCGTTGCTTTGTCATGGTTGTCTTCACGTTCAATCACATATCTATCGGTGCGGGGATTGTACTCGAGAACGCGCACGAGTGGCCAAATGATGCCATTACGAGCCTCGTCACGAAATGCTGCTCGAGCTGGAACGAACTTGAAAGAGCCATGATCCTGCTGTGTCAAGCTTTTGACAACGAAAATGTACAATGCCGAGCTCGAGCCACTCTTCAGGTGTGCGACATTCGAATTCTGTGTCGTCGAATATCTCAAGGGGGATCACATGACGCTCCTTTCCAACTGGATCAATGACATCATCAGTTGGTATTTTCTCTTCGAGAAGAAGCTGACGAATGCTTTGAACAGCATACAACCGTTTTCGCCTCCAATGTAAGAATCAGAAATTGAGCTCTCACCTCTCGATCTCAACAGGCAAAGGGACCGAGCCGCTGGCTGTAACTTTCGGTTCAAGTGATCGTGGGGGCAATTCAGCGGAAAATCCCAGCCTATCTGCAATCATTTTGGTTGATACACTCATTTCTGGAGAGTTTGAGCCACTCTCCTCCGCAATATCGTCCAGCAACCCATCACCAGTGGTTGTCAGAGTTTGCTTTGGCGAGCTAGCCGCGCCGTTGACAATGGCCGATGGAGGCTGAGGTTGTAATTGCTTTATACCAGATGGCTTCGCCGTGCTGAGAGGCACTGATCGAGAAAAATGAAAAGCTCTGGCTGTCCTATCAGAAATGCAAACAACAATGTACCTTTTGGGGTTACTTTTGAAAAAGAGGGAACGGTCGGTACTCCAGGAAGCACGAGCCCATTCTTAGAGGCCTAGCGAGGTTAAAAACGCCTCATATTAATCAAACGTCCTCAGCAGTCGCCATTGCGGTTCGTAACTGATGCTTTCAAAGTTTGTCAAAGTCAAATTATTGACTCTGATTGATGACCACCTTGCCCAGAGTCCGGATTGGATTTCGCGATCAAAGTCAGCCTGGCTGAAACACTTCATCCCTTATTTTGAAGAAGTAAGTGAAAAAAACTAGAACTCAATGGTTTGAGCATAAACATCAAGTCAAGTCAGAGTCAAAAATAACGCATCAGAATCAGGCATGAAAGAAGAAGTGCTCCCTCCAGATCAAGAAGTCGTCCTCCTCAGAGCTAAAGTGCAGAATCTCGAATCCATCGTTAGATCCCTCTCGATGCAGCTTAGCCGAGCTCACGGCGCGGCGTCCTCTGAGGTGTCCGACGTAGACGAACTGTCAGATACGCGCTCGTTTTTGAGCGCCGAGCTCGTCGATGGCTCTGGAACTAACGCCTCTGCACCATCTGCTGAATCATTTGATATATCTGGTTCCCAGTGTTACCAAACTGACTCTCCGATTGCAATCGCTTCCGCCATTGGGCACGTGGCCCACCCAACAGAGCAAAAACTTGAGAAGAAGTCAGTTCACGTGCAGACAGATCCCTGGCTTACAATGGAGTCGCCGCCAACTAAGCAAAAGGACGGGGCAGCTGGGCATCAGAAGCCTCACTCTAGAAAGGGAATGTGGCCTTCTGAAGAATTTTCCCTTGCACCAGACTACAGGCGAGATCGACTAAGCATCGAGAGCAGGAATTTTAATAAGCAATCGACAATGCTCATGGGAAACGCCCCGGTCACAGCGCCTCTCTCACTCTCCCAATTTATTCGAATTGGGACTCAGGCCCCTGCCCCAAAAACGTCCATGACGATGTTTGGTGACTCATGAGAATGTGCAGTAGCATGCGTGTAGTATTTGTAGCGAATAATAAAGAACAGCACTAACTTCGAATCCCTCATAGGCTTACACTAGCTTACATATTTAATGACTCTCATCGCCGCTACTGTCTGCTGTTGGAGCGGTCTGCGGACGGAACCCTCCATCTTTCTTCGGTAAACGGCGTAAAGCACCCAGAGGAGCCGATTTTGCCATTCTATCGGGAGCCGCCATTGCAGAAAGAGATTGTCGGAGCTCCCCTGGAGTTGTTGCTGCAGATTTTCCAGGTAGATCACCCTCTCCGCGTTCCACAAGAACTCGAATTTGCTCTCGCAGCCTCTTGATTTCAAGACGTTGCTGCTCGATCTCCCTGTTGTTCTCATCCAACTGCTGAAGCATTGTTGCAACTTTAGACCTTTCTGTGCTGACAATTTCATTCCATGTCAGAGATGTTCCATGATGAATCCGCTTCCCCCGTGACTGTGCCCTTGGAGCTTCTGGGAGCGCTTCTGCTGTGGCCAACGGCTTCGATCGAGTCTCCATCGAAGTCGGCGACTGCATCTTTGATCGCTGGATCTCGTTTGTCAGCTCCGTGCAGCGCAACTCTAAATCATGCTTCTCCTTCCGAAGGGAGTTAAGCTCCGCGATCAACTCAGCATTTTCGGATGCACGCTTCACGCTGCTTAGCTTCATTGCTGTTTCATTCTTCTGAGACCGCGTCCTCAGCGTTGACAAGGACTTCTCAAGATACGCACGCTGTCGTGCAAATTCGTCCAGTCCCTCCTCCACTTCGCTCGGACCTTGAAGCTGTGGCTGCTTCTTCACGTAGGTACGATACAGCTGCTTGATGCCGTCTCGCCAATAGGCAGGATCGATTTGCGTTACAAGCTTCTCAATGTCGGCAACAAACAACATGATGACTCGGTCCTTATCTTGGACCAGCCGCCGCTGTCTCTGGATTTCGTGATTCAGGTTGTTGATTTTTTGGATCTTGTCGTTCACAGCCTGTCCCAATGCGTGATTTGTCCGCACGTCCCTCTCCAGCTCTTCATCCATCTCTTTCATGTGCTCCCGCATCTGCACAATTTGGCTCTCCTTCGGCTCAATGTCTTTCTTAAGCTCTTTGTATTTGTAATCCAGCACGAACTTGATTTTCTCCAGCTCCTTTGCCTTCATTCGAAGCTCTGAGATTCGCTTCTCCTTGTTGTCGATCGTTTGTTCCCGATCGCGGATCTCATTCTAATGTTGTCAATAAATGTCATTTCTGCAGCAGCACCTTAAAAACATCAATTTGGCGCTGCCTCTCATCCAACTCATCTCGCAGCTTCTTGATGTCTTCATCTTTGGTCTTGATAGTTTTCTTGAGCTCCTCCATGTCACTCTTGAATGACTCAAACCGTCTCCGCATGATTGCGCCTTGGCTCTTCAGGTTCATGATCGCATCCTGCTCCTGATCCAAAACATTCTTCTGAACTTGCTGGAGCTTCAGGATCTCATCATCGTGCTCTAGCTCCTCCTGGCGGATGTACTCTTCATAGCGTTGCTGGGTGCGTTAACGACATCTGAAACCGAGGCACCTTCATGTTGCTCATCTCATCTCTGATTCGATTCATCGCTTCTTGTTGATCCTTTAACTTCGCCTCAAACTCCGTCTGGATCTTTGCAATCATCGCGTTGTACTTCGACTTCATGACCTGACATGTTAAACATAACTAGGTCACCACCTCACTTCCATCTGTTCTTCATACGAACACTCCATGTCTTCCTTCTCAGATAGCAGCACTTTGAACCGGTTGCTTTCGATGGCTAGTTTTCGTTCATACAAGCTTTCGAGTTCTTCGGCAGCCTTCATGTGAGTGCGTTCCATCTCCTGCATCTGCTCTTGCATCTCCAACTCTTGCTGTTCTTTTCGTCGCCGCAATGCCTCAAAACGTGCTTCCGCACCTCCTTTTGCAATTTCTGTCTCCTCTTTCACTTTTTTCAGCTTCTCAGTCCACTCTTGCTCCAGCAAGTGCAGCTTGTACTCTGATTGGATCTGGCAAGTCAACGCTACAATCAAGAGGATCGAACCTGAATCTCCCCGATTCGATTTTCAAGGTCAACCATTGCAGTCCGCTTTTCTTCAAGATCTGACTTGGTAACCAACACGACGTCCAAGTACAGTGCCGCATCAACAGCTTTATGCGGAACAACCTCGCCGTTCTCGACAAGATGAACCTCAAAAACAAACACGCAGCCATCCTCAGTCCCAACAAACATGTGAGTATCGTCAGGGGAGGGGCGCATGACTGTCACGGGCCCTTGTGAAAGAATGTACTCTTGCCCTTCCGTCACAGTTTCCTCTGTGCCCCAAATATATGTTTGAATAGAGCCGGACTGAGTACCTGCGAAAAGAATTTTATCAGTATTCATTAGAAGTAGATGGGTCAGCTTGTGCTCTGGAACCGCGACCTCGCGGGTGATGTTGCCAGATATTATTTCGCGAATGCGGCCATCATCGCCACAAGCAACCACTGAAGAACCAGTTGAATTGTACGTCACAGAGGAATAATGAACGTTTCTGATGACATTTTCTTCAGCTCGATTGAGTCCTTGAATCGACCACTCATAGACAGCTCCATCCATGCCAGCAGACACAACCCGGGAGTCATCCCGGGACCACGAGATACATCTCACGAGAGCAGTATGCGAAATAAGAACGCCAATCTTTTCGAACGTGTAAGTACCGTAAATGACGATGTTGCTTAAGTTGACAGCAGCGAACATGTGCCCTCCGTGTGAAAACCGAACATCCCTACAAGACTTCACAGGAAACTCTTGAAATTGGCGCAGTTCGTTCAGGAGAACATTGAAGAGGCGGAGCTTATCAGAAAATCCGACGAGCACATGAAGGCCAGATGGGTGGATGGCAACTGAAAAGAGGTCATCGGGGAAAGATTTGACAACATCGCATGTCCGGTCCAGATAATTCCATATACGGACGGTCCTATCAGCGCCACTAGTTACAACAAGAGGCTTCCGGATGGCCACGTCCATTCCCGTGATGGATCCATGATGAAATCCAGACCCGATGAATGTAAAATGATCTTGATCTTCTTTGAGAATGTCGATGTTTGTGAGTGGAAAAGTGGCGACTTGGTTGTTGTTAAAGAAGCAGGCAATCGATTCCTCAGCTGGGGAAAGAGAAATTGCGGCGATGTCCGAACCCATGGAGCATCGGAAGGACTTGAAAGGGTGGTAGAGCTCTTTGTCCTCAGTTTTGTCCTTCGTATCGGACTTTTCAAAGACAGACAGTCGTCCACCCGTGCCTCCAACAATGAACCCGCTTGAGTGTGAAATGATCGAGTAAGCTGGCAGCCCCTCCCAAATCGAATAGATCGTGTGGACGAGCTCCCCCTGTTCAAAAACAAGAATGTTGCCAGTGTCTGTGACTGCAAGCAAACGATCATTGTGCGCCCATGTGTGATCTGTAATGACAGGGACTGTCGCTTTGTTTCCAAGCAAATTGATGGCTTTAAGCTTGTTTTCCTGTAATCGCCATAGTTTTAGGATAGCTGGACCACTGGATGCCATTTGAGCGTTGTCGATCGGGCTGAATGAAATTTTCTTGACCTCGAGGTTGAGCTTCACTCCAGCTATAGGTTTGGATTGGAACCAATTCCAATAAATAAGAGAGTAGTCAGGCGGCCCACCAACTGTTACAAGAAATCTTCCATCTGCAGAAAACGAGCATGCCGTGAATTCTTTGATATCGGGATGGCTCAACGACCGCACTCTCTTCTCAGTAGTTGCACTAAACACGGAGACTTGCCCAGGGGAATCAGAGGAGAGCCTCTCACAGACAGCAATGTACTTCTTGTTGGAAGAGATCGACATTGCTGTGATGGCGTGAACCTGCATCGTGAATGGAGCAAATAAGATCCTCACTTGATTGCTCTCCAACACGAAACTCATTTCCCTGGTGTCCGTGTTGTAAATTGTCAAATGACGTCCAGCAGGGAAGCAAATAGCTGTGTCACTTATGTGGCTAATGTTGTCTCTGATGCCACCAGCGGCTCCATAGACTTGGGTAAAGTTGAGGAAAGCTCCCAACCTTGCCATCCGTTGACAAACAAAAATAAAAAACTAAAAGATAGTATTTTTATCTGTCAAAATTTTCCGCTCTTGATAAACCAATTAAAACTGCAAAAACGATAAAGTGAATTCGAATGAAAGAAAGTGTGATTTCAAAACTGTTGCAGTGGAGTGATGAACCTAAAAGGGAGAAAATTGAGCTATTTGGTGTCTATTTGGTGTCTGTTTTTTTCTCTCAAGACTCTGATGGAACTTTCCCTGCATCGATCTGATGTGTTTCACGTAGCGTCGATATCCGGGGAATCAATGACGTTCTTGCCGCTAGGCAAATCCAAAACTCAAAAGCTTGTAATCGGAGATGATTCTGGTGCTGTGAACAGCATTTCATGGAAGAAAGGTGAAGTTTCTGGTCCTGTTGTTCTGCAACAATGCGAAAATCCTATCATGGCACTTTCATTAAGTGGATCCATTGGAAAGAAAGACCGGCTCTTTTTTTGTGAGGGCAGCTCCATTCATGGCGTGAACAAAAAGGTTTGAATTTCAAAAGCTTCGCGATAATTGCTAAGGCCAAGGAATTTTTTCGACTGACGACGGAAATCTCTGAGAAGCTGAAATCCTTGAGAGTTGAAGAAAACAAGATTTGGACGGCAGGAGATTTTTCGTTTGCAAGCTACTCGGATGGACGGGAATCTGGCCAGTTTTTGTCCAAGGGTGTACCGGTGTCATATTCTATCTGACCATGCAGATAAGATCAATGACGTCGAAGTGGACTGCGTAGTCGATGATGTTTCATTCTCTCCAGTGTTGGCTTGCCAAGATCGACATGTGAGGGTTTTACATGTATGCTCTATTCTTTCTTATTTGAATGCCATAGAATAATGAAATATATTATGAGTGCAGCGTTGATGGCGCTGTTTCGGTCGTGCACAAACTGAACACGAAAACGCTGAAGGACGTGATGTCAGCTAAATTCAAGTCATTGCTGGCCGCATTCGTCTTATCCTTGAAGGGAAATCCTCTATGCGACCGAGAATGGCCATATTGGCCAGCTTCTTGTTGAGGGCTCTTACATTCGAAAAGGTTTTACGACACACAACTCAAGGAGGGTGGGGGGGGTGTCTTGTGTGGCATTGCACGATCTGACAAAGGATGGAGTTAACGACATTATTGTGGGTCGTGATGATGGGTTCATTGACTGGGATGCTGTTCTAATGAAGAAGTGTGGTTGATGTCTATTCGTTCGACGTTTCCAATGAGCCCCGCCTCGCGTTTTCTCATTCCATCGGGGAAAGCGTTTCTGCGGTCGACGTTGGGCTCTTTTCAAGTCACGCACACGATGACGTGATGGTCGCGACGTACGCGGGAAAGATTATCTCGTTTAGTCCGGACCATGACGCACTCGATGTCTGACTTTTCTTTTGACCAACCTCACTTAAAAGGGCTCAGTGGCGTCGCTGGCATCTGTCTCCAGCACAGCTACAACCTTCTCCGAAATGAAGTCCGATTCTAGGAAGAAAAGCGACATCAGCCAAAGAGAGAAGAAAATCAGGGCCTTACGCCAAGAGATTGACAAATTGAAAGAGAAGGTCGACAAAGAAAAAAAGAAGGTTGCGCCCGTAGCAGCGGAATCATTTGCTGTGTCTTCTCGCTTCAGGATGAAGGAGAAATTTTCACTTCTGCCTGAGGAGGCGTGCTACGTCCTCTGCATTGAAACGGACACTCCTCTTGATTGTGTCGCTTGCAACGCTGATACTCAAATCTCTTTGCTTGACTCGGGTCAGTCTGTCGCTTGTGTTTCCTCGGCCCCCGTTAGTGTCTACCCTTCTATTGCTGACGATCAGGATGATCAGACTTTTTTGGCAACGTTTAGAATGCAAGATGCGGTCACTCGCTTGGAAGTGAAGGTTGTGTTCTTCGTCGTTTGTTTGATGTCTCAAGCTGCGTGCTGCTGAAGGAAAGGCCGGTCGACTGACTGCCTACGTCATACCTCGCGCATCTCCGAAAACAGCGCAGAAAGTGTCGTTCTCCATTGTCCCTCTAGCTCTCCATCAACGAGTCCCTTCAATAGATGAGAATCGGTATGCAAATGGTTTCCCTCCTTACCGTGATGGCCGCTCTCTGAGCTCCGGTTGACTGGGTCATTTTCTGTCCCGGAGATCCACGCTCTATTTGGCATCTGCCTCCCTGAGCTACCCACAAAGTGTTTAAACTTTGATGCTACTAATTCGCTTCAGGGTCATTGATGAAGACGCATCCTTTGCGTTCAAATCCACCGTGACTGGAAACTTCTTGGGCCTTCAGTACCGTAGAGGGTCGGCTTTGTGCCGCTCTGACAGCATTTCGGACCTTGTAGTGCTGCAGGACGTCCTCTCCAAAGAAGCAACAAGCCGAAATGTGCAGCTATCCATGAGCTTAGGTTCGCGTGGCAAATTCTTTGCAGAATTGAAACATTAGATTTCTGCGATGCCACTGTGCCTCATCTGCTAGCCATGCTTGACCCAGTAATGAAGGAAATTTCGCTACTTAATGATCGGATGCAACTTTTGGACTCCCTCAAAGTGAATTTGTTCCGTACGTGCCATGACGGCGGTAGGAAATCCAAATGCAGGAAGGTAATGCTGATTTCATGCATCCGGACTTCAAGGCTATCATAGCGAACGCTGCCGGTATAGAAGCGGCGGTGAAACAGCAGCCGCATAGAATCCGGCTTTACCACGGTACGGCTCGGCGAATCCGAACGACTCATTGCGTAGGGTACGTGCAAAGCCTCTACGCGCACCGAATGCGAGCGAAAGGTCAATCGTCGAAAGGAAGGCATCAGGACCTTCAGCGCGTTCTGGGGAATTACTCATTGGAACATTTGCTCGCATTTTTCGGGGCGTAGGGAACGCTGCGAACGCTGTATTCTCTGTTCCAGGTGCCTTCAAAGCTTTGTACAATCTACTAGGATAACACCTCATGCGCGCTCGGAATACGTTTCGTCTTCGATTGAGACCATAATCGCATCTCCTGCAGACACAAACGGTGGTACCAACACTTTTCGTCCGTTTTCAAGTACCGCAGGCTTGTAGCTTGCAGATGCTGTCTGTCCTTTCATGTACGCGTCGGTCTCTTTCACAATGCAGCGAACTTTTTCCGGGAGTTGTACAAGAAGTGGCGCTCCTGCTTTGTCCATTTGCATCGTTACCTGCATACCTTCATGGAGGTAAGCAGAGGATTGCCCAATAACGTCTTGAGAGACTGCGATCTCTTCAAATGAGGATTGATTCATGAACATCCTTCTTGTTGAGATGGGTAACATGAGTCAAACATTTGGGTGCCTTGAGCATAAAGGAACTGAGCTTGAACAGGCTCAAGAAATATTTCTGGCGGTGAGAAAAATAGAACAGGGATGAACTTTCGATTCTTTCAGAGGGCCTCAGCCTGTCGCCCGTCTTGAGACCAGTGTAAATATCCTTCATGTCCAGCTGTGGCGTGAATAATGTAAGAGCGTGCAGATACGTGGACATAAGACATCCTTCTTCCAGCCTCTGCAATGGCAGTCTTGGTTACGACGAATTTCTTGCCTTGGAATAAGACATGTTGGAAACACATTCGTGCCTTTGTAAACAACAACGTCGCCTCGCCGCACTTCGCCAATGGATATTGATGAAAACGATCGAGCAGAGAGACGAAAAGTGGCACCCTGCAAGTTTATTCAAGAAAATGAATGCTTGCCAAAGGAATTGTTCGCAGAATCGTCGAAAATGTGTTCATTCTAACAATTGGGTACAATGCACTGTCTTCAGGCTGATGCTGAAGGGACAACTAAATTTACACAATCAGTCCTGTACAGCTTCGTCGTCGTCAAGAAGACGCTGGGATTCTTTGGGCGCATCCTCAGCACTTGGGCTTAGCAAGGCGACCTGCAAAATGTCTCCGGGAAGGTATCGCGACGCTACGAAATATGCTGCAGCTGCAACAAGGCCAACTAACATGCTCCCCGATAAAGCGTACATAAGGCTTCTGTCTTCGCCGAGGCCTTGATTGGCCTGCAGCTTGTCAGACACGAGACCGATCAAAAAGGAGCTGATTGCGTCTCCAAATGCGTGGGACAAAAGGATTTGAAAAGCCACTGCAATGGAGCGAATCTAGGGAGTCAAGAGTGAATTGGCGAAGCGCACAGAGACGGGCATGACTGTGAAGAGGATGACGGACGTTGGGCCCAAAACTGAAAACATGCCCAACTCGGCTACAAAGCCAAGTGCCCACGTGAACCAAAGGGACCTGCGAAATCAATTCAACAAGCTGCATGTGACTTGAAGGCCAGGACGAAAGCGAGGACGGCGAATGGCATGGCGAGGCTGAGGCCAGCCGCGCAGACGAGCGCGGGTGCCCGAGTAGAGCGAGCACGGTACTTGCTCGAGAGGGATGAGCCTGTGATCGTCCCGACGATTCCAGCGACAAGAGTGATGGCGCCAAATATGATGGAACCTTTCTCCTCGGGAAAATCAGCTGCGCGGAACATGTAGATTGGAAGGAACGAGGCGATGCCAGAGGATACAAACATCATGCCTGTGAAGCCAGCAGTGGACCACTATGTCATGAGGGATGGAAACCGAGGAATGACGATGTAACTTTTGATGCGAAGGGCTTTGATGACGTCATCTGCTGTGTCATGTGGAGCAGAGAAGCGGATACTCTTGAGTGCAGCAAATCCTACTACCTCATTGCGCACCTGGGAGCTTAGAAAACAAGTCAGTTTCCCGACCTGCTTCCCGTCTGACATTCCACGAGGCGGATCTTTGACGTAAAGCATATATGCGATACCAAGAAGGAAGCCAGGAATAGACGTCAAGTAATAGACATATCTCCATCCCAGCGAACCTCCTATAGCCCCTCCCAGGACAAATCCAAGTGCACTTCCAACTGGAATCGTCACGAAGTAAAGAGCTACGTGATGAGACAAACTACAATGTAATTATACATAGACAGAGAGCACGCTGCTCTTCACTATAAAGATCTGCAATAATGGTTGGGGAGAGCGTGGAGAAACTACGAAGTTGGGTCACTCGTAAAAGCTCTACGCTGCTTCTCCTATGCCCACAGCGCCACGAGCAAGAAGTAACTCCCAGAAGCTGTTTGAGAAACCAGATACAAGCGTTGCGATGGAGAAGGCAACAACGCCGAAGACCATGGGGACAGTGCGAGGAAAGCGATCTCCAAGATACCCAAAAACAGGAGAAGCAATCATGTAGCTAGAAAGTCATGAAGAAGGACAATTATTCACGTCAAGACAAATGTGGTTTGAATGAGTCCAAGGGACGAGTCGTCCTCGTTGAACTGGTCTTGCAGTTTATTTAGGATTCCTCCGAACGAAAAGCTGTAGACTCAGCAAATTCTGAGCAAGAAACTTTGTACCGTACAACACAATTTTCAAGACTGATCAAAACGAGAAGAGCTAACGTAATGTGGGCACGCTTTCGCGTGATGACTGGCTCTGCACTCATCTTAAAAATTAAGATATTATGAGTTTGTTATTTCTCCTTGAATGCATCGAAACTCTTTTCCGAGCAATCCTCACTCTTTGTTTGATTTTCTTCGAAGAAATCTCAATAACCCTGGGCCAGAGACTTGGGTTTGTGGAATTTTTAACGTGTCTCATCAATCAGAGAGCAGAAGGAGACGAAAGCTGGGCAGGGAACTTCGTTTACAATAATGGGTGGAAATTTTGTGATGACATGCCTTGCATTCAAAAGGTTTTCATTTTTTTGCTTATTTTAACATTTTAGGATGAACCTCCACCATGTGGGTCGTCGTGGGGTCCTGAAATTTTGATTGCGTGGTTTGTCGTGGTGATTTTCTTCAAACTGTTAGACCTGAAGTTCGGGTTCCTCCACATATTTGCCTGATCTGGGTTAATGTGTTCATGTATTCGACTTGTAAATTACATTTGCAGTGATCAAAATCAAGCACACTCGTCTAAAAAGGACCCAGCGGATTCTTAGTCGGCTGAATGATCCGACTTCTGGGCGTTTTCATCACAGCTGCCGCAGGAATCGGTTCACTGTGTGCGTCCATGTCCTTCTCTGCTTTCAGTTCCTCTTTAAGACGCTCCACCGTCGTCCTCGTTCTGATACCTGCCCGAGAGGAACTGAAGGGAGTTGGCGCCCTTCTCTTGGGAGGAGCAGCTCGAAGCAAATTTTCTACAGTCGGGTCGTTCCCAGGCAGAAATGACCCCTCTGTGCAAGCAGCGACGGCGCTAGCAATAATTCGCTTGCGAGCCTCTCGCCGTGTGTCCAAAGATGCAGCGTCTACAACAGCAGGACTACGAAGCTCTCGAAGTTGTGGAACAGATATCCTAAAAATGTTTGAAAGAAGAGTTTTCTTGTCCAAAATGGCCTCTTCCATAGGACTGCGATTGTCGGAATTCGGTATCTCAGCATCTGCGCCGAACTCAAGCAGCAGACTCACCATGGCAACGCTGGAGTCTGCCGCTACAGCGTAGTGCAGTGGGGTGTCACCGGCCTTGTTTTGGTCCAACGCACAAGACGAGTCAACCTCTAAGACATACCGAACAACGTCAACGTGGCCCTGCTGAACAGCGCAAATGATGGGAGTTAGTCCGTCGTTATTCCTTGCATGCAAGTCGACCTTGAACTCTTCGATCAAACGCTTCACCAAGGTAACGAATCCTTCGCCACAGGCATAATGTACCGGAGACTAGTACCGTCAGACAATGCAGGATAACATAAACGTAGCCCTGTTTGTCGCGAATGTAAGGATCCGGGCGGGGCCCCATAGGTGGCTTTGTGAGCACGTCGTAGCATGAAATCTTGTTTGCAAGAATGCAAAGATGCAGGGCCGTGTCCTCGTTGTCATTTTTGCCATCAATCGAAATCCCCTGCAGAAATCAGAAACGCTGCAAAAAGGAATCACTTTTGTCAACAAAAACGACGCAATCGCAGCGTGACCCCGATAACAGGACAAGTGGAGGCCAGAATTACGACCATCGTCGATGGAAGTAACAGGGATACCCGCTTCGATGCACTTTGAGACGACATCGAGGGATCCTTCATCGCAGGCTTTTAAAAACATCGTTGATGTGAACGACGGCATGTTGATGTGTGGCCAACTGGCATTGACAAAACAACAAACTTTTGGGTTGACGTAAGGAGTTGCAGGAATGCCCATTCTCACTTGATGTTTGAGGTCCAGTGCATAAATTCTTTCATTCAGGTTCTAATTTTTTGTTGAAACAAAGAGTGCTTGTGGATAATCGCTTTTATTTCGCATGTTAGTTCAAACTCTGAGTTTGAACCCCCACCACTGACAGTTGCCTTTTCAGGTTTCTTGCATGAAACTTAAGCGGTTTCTTCTTCGTTATTATCCTCCAGGTGAGCATGTATTCTTCTGGTGGTTGACGTGCGCAAGGGATTACGCTTGAGTATGAGGAACATGATGAGCTCAAGCAGAAGACCATAGATTTGTTGAACTTAAGCAACGAGTAAGTAGTGACGTTGTGCTCTAACGATGTAGTACCGATCTTGAAGTGCTCCTGAACCAGATTATTCGGTCAGAGCCTCTTGTTACAGAGTCCAAGAGGCCTCAGCTTCGCAAACTTCTGATGAGTACTCAAAGGTTTCTGATGAATATCTGACTTCGTGGAGAACTCCTGGAGAAACAAGAATCTAGTGACAATCAACAATTTTACCTATTCAAAATCCTCCGAGCTCACATTCTACCATTAACTAATTGTGCTTTCAATAAATCTGGTGACAGGTTGAGGGTGGATATTGGGGTTCTGAGCGCTCAGATTTATCACTGGAAGCTATGATCGCACATGCAAAGTCTGGAACACGAACACAGGGGAAGAACTTTTAACCCTAGAGGGACACAAAAATGTTGTTTATGCCATCGCTTTCAATAATCCGTTTGGGTTTGCGCCCGTCTGAAGTGCTGCTTACTTCTTAAGGGACAAGATCATTACTGGCTCGTTTGACAAGACTTGTAAAGTCTGGAATGCTGCCACTGGGGAACTGATTCATACTCTGCGAGGGCATGCTACTGAGATTGTCTGCTTGTCATTCAATCCCCAGAGCACCGTCATTGCGACGGGGTCGATGGACAACACTGCAAAACTTTGGGATGTTGAGAGCGGCGTGGAGCTCGCTACTCTTCTCGTTTCCGTTGATTTTCACTGACTCATCCAACAGGGCCATACTGCTGAGATTGTCAGTCTATGCTTCAATCAGACGGGGGACAAGTTGATCACTGGTTCTTTTGATCATACAACCAAGCTTTGGGATGTTCGAAGCGGTCGGTGTATCCATACCTTCTCTGGGCATCGCGGTGAAATCTCGAGTTGTCAATTCGATTGGTCTGGTGAGCGATGCATCACTGGCTCCATCGACCGCACCTGCAAAATTTGGAATGTTAAGACTGGGCAGTGCATCAACACCCTCCGGTATTTGGGTACACTCTGATCCAACTGATGTCGAAGGGGTCACAATGACGAGATTCTTGATGTTGCTTTCAACATCACTGGTTCCAAACTTGTCACTGCGTCAGCAGACGGAACAGCAAGAGTGTACAATTCCATGACCGGAGCGTGCCTCTCCATTCTTGTCGGCCACGAGGGGGAAATTTCCAAAGTCTACCTCACGCGATGTGTTACATCTAAACTAGCAGGTGTCGTTCAACCCACAGGGCACAAAAGTTCTAACTGCATCGAGCGACAAGACGAGTAAGATATGGTCTGTCGAGACTGGCGAATGCTTGCAAACGCTGGAGGGTCACATTGATGAAATTTTCTCCTGTGCTTTCAACTACGAAGGTGATACGATTATCACGGGTGAGATTTCTCACATTGGAATAATTGGACAGGGTCAAAAGATAATACTTGTCGCATTTGGAAGTGTTGAACGTATGGGCCGATCATGAATTGTACTTTGTTGGGTGTGTATCTTGATTGAGTTGTAACAATCTGTTTCAAGGCCGTGGCTTTCGAAACGTTTTCATGACGAGCACCATCACTGATAGCGTGAGATGACAAAATGTCAACGAACCGAAGAACACAAGCAGCATCACCGCAAAGAGAAGCAGAAGCGTCCAAACGTTGGACCCACTCCGCCGCGAGGCTTCAGAAACTTCTGATCGTGTCAGAGGGTGGATCGCTGTTAAAACGTTCTGTTGCGCTACGAATTTGTTCCTGCAGACCAGACACAGTCGACGACATTGTCGAAAGCAGATGATTATCCTTTCTTGCATGATCGCGAATTATGACAAAATTCTCCTTCAATCGGCGGCTGTTCTGTTAATATGGCTACGTCGTGATTACGTCGAAAGAAGGACGCTCTCAGCCGCTTGCTCATGGATTCTTTGGTGTTCTTCCACAGAGAGCCTGCCTGATGAGAACTTATAAATGGAATCAACAATTTGCTCGAGGAGGAATGGGCCCTGCAAGATTAGGTTATTCCGTTCGTGACAACTCTCTCCGCTTTTTCAGCAACCCCAAAGTGTCGTCGATACTACTTGAGGTGGATGAGGTTGCATGATGAATTTTCTCCGCATCACCAACACCTAATTCTCTTTGTCGTTAAATCGGGAAACTCAGAACTTGCTGGAGAAAGTGCGCCTCATCTAGTAGCTGTACGGGAGGGCTCGTGTCAATACCGTAGCTATCCCTCAATCGGACTACCTCCATGTCTAGCTCCTTGAGCCTTTCGCTGCAACATTACGTGGCCGCGATCGAATAAACGTGTCAAACCCTGACTTGCGAAGATCAGTCAGCTCTTCCTGAGCTTTCTTGTAAATCTTCAAAAGTAAGGAGACACGGAAAGAATTGGTACTGCTCGATGACGATAGGGAGCAAGATTCTGCTGGAGAAGTGATATCAAGAGACGCACTGCACGATCCTTGCTCATCTCAATAGTTTAAATGATACTCGTTAAATTGATGGGGACTTATCTCCTTCGATTTGTGTTGCTCTGTCTGGCCGTGCTGTCGTCCATTTATTGTCATCGCGCTCAAGAGATCCTCAGCTTCAATGAGTCAAAGCAATGGTTCTCCCGACTGCTTGTTTTTCTCTCGTCGGCTCTCTTGACAACGTCGACAATAAGTTTCCTTTCGAGTTTCGGCGCCAAGAACATACTTCTTTGCGTAAGATATCGGGGATTCCTTTATTTGATCTACTCTCCTTTCCGTCCTCTCTCCTTGCTTATCAATGTAGTCGACGCTTTTACAAACAGCTCTCGTTGCAGGACAATTCGTGCTGGACGCAATTTATCTCTTTGACCGCCATGCTGTTGTCACCTTCTTGTGGAATGGCCCCACCTCCCCTTCCACTGAAGCCTTGGGCAGCTTTAGACAGGCGCTCGATGGAGTTATAACGCTCTCCATCGCTTCATGCTGCCTTGGAGTCCGCGCCTGTCTTTTGTCGATTGATACTTCAGGGTATTTGCATTGTAGCTGCCATCTCAGTTGTTCGGCGAATTAACACCGACGAGACGCTCCTTTCCATGATTGGAGGCAAGAGCGCAAAACGTGGGAGTTTCATGCTTTCGGACGAAGATTTTCAGGTTTGAGTTCACCCATTTTGTTGACTGGATGAAGGATGACGACGACACTGAACTTGTCACCTTTCAGTGATTGATTATAAACACGACAACGACATGATTGTACATATTCCAGTGAGTGTTTTGTACTATTGTAACAACAAATTTGCTGCAGCGTCCACGTCATTGTTAGTCTGTGCAAGAGCACCCATCGCTGCACTTCGCTCAAATCCCATATCGACCAACGACTGAATCGCCTGCTCACTCGGCGCAGCTCTTTGCATTCGCGAAAGGAGGCCTTCATCGCTGTGCTCCATTTCCCTTGCCCTTGCAATGGGTGCCATATACGCCTGCTGCTGTGCAAACGCTTGCATTTGGGCAGCCTTCAGATGTAAGACTTGAAAAGGATCATTTACGATAAATTGCTGTTCCTCCAGCTCCTGGCGATGTCTCGCTGCCTAGATGTGTGAGTGCAATGGTGCCGGTCGTACAGCGCGTTCAGATCGGGACGGTGGGGGTCGAGAACGGGACACCAGTATGGGAGAGAACACGGAAGAAAAGGCATTTGAAATGGATTGGTGAATTCGAAAGCGCTTGAGAAACCCGATGTCGTATCGATACATCAACCCTGCAGCAGCACCACAAAGAGCGGACAAAATAGAATTCGGGGTGTTAGAAAAGAACAACTGCGCCGACAGGATGTAGGTGAAAACCTTTTCATTCGTTGAAATTCCAAATATTTCAAATGGATGGATCGACGGGACGTCCAGAAAAAACTGTACAAGGAGCGCATATATGATTCCATAGCTGGAAGTCAAAACAGTGAAAAAGATGCTCATACGGGCCGGATCTTATGTCGTAGAAACCACGAAGAACCAGGAGTGATTGCAATATTGTCGTTGCTGCAAGAGCCACGAGGCAAAAAGACTAAATTGTGAGCAGGTCAGCGATGAGAACAAACAGCAAATTTTCTTGATCCCATCTGCCTCTCAAATAGACGGAAGCTGTACAAAAGTAGTCCACCTGCAACTAGTTCCCCAGTTGACCGAAAGATGAGAGGATGAGATAGAAACCTCCATGGCTGCGCTCTCTTTATTATCTCATTAATCGGCAGCAATTTGACGGCATCCCTTGCATTGAATATCGTTGCAATTAAGCTAGCAGAGGCTGAGAGTATGACAACACCCTTCGAGACTGGGGCATTCTCTTCAAAGGGTTAGATAATCCGCTGAAAAATTACCGAATCCAGCTATTGTCGACATCAAACTATTAAATGGCATTGTTGTTAGAGCAACGTTGGGAGTATTCGTAACTTTAGTCACTATCATTTCGGCAAACTAGCATTATTAAGTTATGCTCATTGGATAGTTCCTCTTACACCTTGCAATGGAGCAGTCTTGCTCAATTTTTCGCTTGATAATCTTTTACATCAACAGTCTTCTTCAAGGGAGTGTGGGAAATGGCAAGTATCCTTGGGCCTTTGTTCAAATCCAAACAAAAGACCCCGGCAGACCTCGTTCGATCGAGCTTAGAAGCGCTTGAGACTCTTCAGAGGAAGAAGGATCAAAAGTCTTTGGAGAAGGTGAAACCGATGACCATGGAATTTACGTTTTGCAGGCAACTGAAGAAATAAATAAGAGTCTGGCTGCCATGAAGGCAATACTCTATGGAGAGGCTGACCATGAGCCTGACTTAGACACAATCAGGTCGCTCGGCGAAGAAATTGAAACTGCCAAGCTGGGGTGCGCAATGGTGCAATCCATTGAACTGCTTGAGTTCGAAGCACGAAAAGATGTTGTACAAATCTTCAGCAATCTGTTACGCCGTCAAGTTGGTGTTACTACTAACATTTTGCGGGAGAGACCAGAGCTGCTGGACAGACTTGTCGAAGGGTCTACTCGTCGATGCTTCCTCTGAAACTTAATAGGTACAATAATGCCAGCATTGCTCTGAACTGCGGTGCCATTCTGCGAGAGTGTATTCGTCAGGAGCAGCTCGCAGTTGCATTGTTGCAAGAGTCAACTCTCAACAAGCTTTATCTGCATGTCCAGAGCGACCAATTCGACGTCGCTTCTGACGCGTTTGCGACATTACGAGTTCATGGTCGCCCCAACCTCTCACAACGAAGGAGCTCTTGACAAAGCATCGCAGTATTGCTTCCGAATTCATTGCGACGTCGTTTGCGACAGTTTTTCCGTTAGAGTTTATCTCACGCAGCAGTTCTTCCGCGACTACAGTCAGCTTCTTGTTTCTAGAAACTATGTTGCCAAGCGGCAATCTCTGAAGGTCGTTCGTTTACATTTCTTTATTCACATTCTTTAGTTGCTTGGAGATATCCTTTTGGACCGAGCAAATTTTAACATTATGACGCAGTACATTGGAGATGCAGAGAACTTGAAGCTCATGATGAATTTGCTCAAGGACAAGAGCAGGAGCATCCAGTTCGAAGCATTTCACGTGTTCAAGGTTTTTGTGTGCAATCCAAACAAGACCGCTAAGGTTCGGGAAATTTTGTTTAAGAACAAAGACAAGATCATTTCCTTTCTGTCTGGATTTCAGAATGACAAAGGTACTCGAAAGGATGGGCTGCACTCATTTTGAAAGAGGATGAACAATTCACCGAAGAGAAACAGCGTGTCATTCAAGAGATATCGAAGCTCACAGACCCTCAGCAGGGCTGAGCTTTCATGTGTGTATTTTTCTGCAGATTTGAGTCTTAGTGTAAGTTGTGGCAAAAATGCAGATGGGTGGAGTGTAAGCCCCATTCTGTTACACGTTGAAACGTGCGTTTGGAGAACTGTGCTGGGACAAGCCGGCACGAGTCACCCGTCAGCTCGGCTTGCGCCATCTTCGCCTTGGGAAAACCTGCGCCGCGCGTCATTACGACCGCAACTTTCTTGCCACTGTCCGGGGACTTTCACCCAGAGTGATTAAGAGAGAAATCTCATCTCGTATGTGTGCTCCGAAGCCAAACCATCCACCATCTGCAACACCCGAGGGAACGCGCAAGGATATGAACAAACTAAATGAACAAGACTATCTGCGTTGTGGGCTCCAGTTCCATCTACGAGAGAGGCCATCAATTTCTCATCGAGTAGACAATAAAGAAGAAGCCGATGCTCTTCCAAACAGGAATCGGCTTGCTCGCACATTCTGGACGCTAAAACAAGGTTCGGAAACTCTTCCTGTGTAAAAGTGAGTTTGCTCGTTAGGGACAGGATGGGAAACAAAGAGTCGCACCTTCGTTTCCGAACTCCCTGCCCTTCTCACTTTGCAGCAACTTCAGGATGCATTTCTTGGGGGAATGGAGAGAAGGGAGAGCTAGGACGCGGCAAGTTCAAGTCTTCCAAAGACCCAAGGCCGATCGTTTGTCTCTCAGACGTGGTTGCGGTCCACTGTGGAAAGGGGCATGTCATGGCTGTCACGAGTGATACAGCCGCTTGGCTCATTTTACTAATTCCTCGAGGCCGTGGCGAAATATTTGCCTGGGGAGATGATAGTAATGGGCAGCTTGGGGTTGGAGAGCTGAAGCCAGTTGCTACACCGACACTGTTGAGACTACCTGCAGCTGTCAAGCTCCTTTCATTGGGCGATGGTTATTCCGCGGCTATCACAAGTCTCCCTCATCAGATTTTTCGTTCTAACGTGGGACAGCTAACGGAGATCTTTTCACATGGGGATGCGGTAAATATGGTCGACTGGGACATGGCTCTGAATTGGACAAGCCAGCCCCAACTCGCGTTGAGGAACTTCACGGTCGATCGTGCATTTCTGTGTCATGTGGAAATGACCACATTCTTGTAGTGACCGACAGTCGTGAGGTTTACGCATGGGGTTCATCCCAACATGGAGCCCTTGGTCTCGGTTCACTTGACTTCTCGAAGAAGCGGGGGTTGTCACAGACCACACCTGCTGTCATCCCCTCACTCATTGTGATCCTCTCGCTGGCATCACAACTCACGTCTCAGGGTAAAAATGTGATTGAAGTAGCTGCTGGAGGTGGACACAGCATCGCTCTGTGTGCGAATGGCCAAGTTTTCTCTTGGGGTCTTGCAGAAAATGGACAAACGGGCCATGGCGACCACACTGTCCGACACAACCCGACCCTGACGCAGTTGGAGAATGTTGTCCAAGTAGCTGCAGGAAGGTCACATAGTGCCGCGCTTGATGACAAGGGCAATCTTTTCATGTTCGGGAATGGGCGGAATGGCCAGCTGGGGCTCGGTATTTCAGAACCTGAGGCACTCAAGCCTACCAAAATGACCTCTGTCCCACAGCACTTTGTTCGCGTCTCTTGCGGGTCCAATTCCACTTTGGCAATCACCGGCCAAGGTCGTCTTTTGTTCATGTGCGCTGGCATCAGTGCAACATCAGCAAAGATTCCATTGCCCTGGTTTGCAGATATTCCGCCTGGAGCCACTGTGCAGGATGCAGCTGTTGGAGATGGAAACTTCGGTTCGTTGTTGTCTGGAGGATTATAACTCTCGTAGTTGTCTTGATGGGTCCTCCGCCGAAACCACGTCCTGCACCTTCGATGCAAGTGCAGCCTCCTCCAGTGCAGGTGCCAAAGGCAAAATCTCTTGCTGCGGCCGAAACCTCAGCTGCAGAAACTATGCCCATTCCAGTTAAACCAATCCAAAGTGACAAAGATCTAGAAACGAAAGTTGCAGAGTTGGCGCCTGCGCCTGCTGAGAGTTACGAAGGCCCTTCGAAGCAAAACGATCAAGGCACGTCATCTGGAGAACAGCCAGAACTACAACAGGATTCCTTGAGCTCTCGACTGCAAGAGGAGACTGACACTGACAAGAGGACTACAGTGGACAAAGAAGAGCTTGGGGGAGCTTCCGCCGCAGGTCGTTCAGGAGCTGCCGAGACCTCAGCAGAAGACGGGAGCCTTGAAGAGAGTGGAGTCCAGGCACACCCACCTCCGCAAGGAGAAGAAGATGATGACCTATTGTAAGGGATAGGAATCAAAATACAGTTGAACTCAACTCATTACATTTCGTTTACTTACAATGCTAGCATATTGCCGTGCTTACGAAAAAACCACACTGCACCGGCAAACAGGGCGAAATCTAACAGAACGCGAAGATTCGCTCTCCTTGCTGACGGCTCCTTCACCTCAGCATCAATGAAAAGTTTCCAGGCACCTGTCATGGCGATGTGGTATCTCGCTGTTAACGAGGTGTGAATGAACTCAACTGAAACGGTGACGCAGTCGGAATTGATTAGAGTGAACTCAATATCGCCTTGGGACACAGTAGGATGCTGTCTTGTTCGAATGACATTGGTAGGCTGGGCACGAAGCGAATCCTTTTTGGTTCGCAGATTGCAAACAAGACGCGGCACCGTTGCTTTCATCAGCAAATGCGGAGTCCGAGAATGTCATCCAAGACCTCTCAAATGTGGTGGCAAAGTCCACAGCGAAACGCGAGGTTGCTTCACCGCCCCATACTGCGAGGCGCTCCTCACCACCACTAAAGCCTTCCGGGCCAAAGAATGGGACTCTTTTCGAACAGTCGAAAGGCCCATTGCATAGCGTGAAGCCTCCTCTGGAAAATTTCCAGAAAGTAGCACCATTCCGTGCTGATTCTGTTCAGATAACTTTTCGTGATTTGGTTGATGAATTTCAAGAAATTTCGTCACCAAGGCGTGGCAAGATTGTATCAGCGGCCAGTTTTTCGCAATTTTCAAGCATTTCCTCTTGACGGACTCCTGTTGATGGCCTACACAACGGATTCACACTTCCTTCCTGTTGGTGGCGTTCTCTGAGAACTGAAATGGTTCTCTTCGGTACCCCGATTCATTCAAAGCCTCAAGTTGGATAGCACAGCCGTGATTACACTCAGTTTCCATTCCCTTGTTTTTCCCGCCAATTTTTGTTGAGTACAACGATGGAATCGATTGTCAACTACGGTCTCACCTTCTTGTCGGCTCTTTGCAACCAGCAATTAGTCCACCCCGAAACAAGCATCAGAGTCAATTGGTCCTCGAAGAAGTCACTCG
>JAIYDP010000210.1 GCA_027487435.1 Verrucomicrobiaceae bacterium
AGCAGGATCGAAACGTACGTCATTTCGGAAGCAGAGCCTTCGACGGATAGTTTTTACAACGCCTTCTGCTGGCAAGAGCCCGCCGCCCAGTTTAGGCTTTTGATGCCAGACAGCCCATGCCCACACTCATCGCTTGTGGTTCCACAAGCTTGGCAACCAGGGGGAGGCGGCGAATGCTCGCTCAACATGCAAGAGGTGGAAAGCGACTGGAGGAGGGCTGCGGGAAGCCTCGAGCACGTCTCACCACCGTTTACAAACAAAACGGCAAGAATTATGCTTGTGAAGGGTGAGGGTGCCCGTTGTTGCGCCTACGTCCGACGCCAATGTTTGCCGCCCTTGCCTTTTGTCCCCAATATTGAAACAATCTCGCTTCAAGCGTCGGGTCCTTTGACCATTGTTGGCGGGGGTGTGAACTCCGACGTCGTCGTCCTTTTGATAATCAAAGACCAGAGCGACACTGACCGCTCGGTGTCAGGGTCCGACTTCAGAGTGACCTCACATTCAGACTTGGCAAGCAGCGCCGACATCCCTTGCTTCCAGCAAACCTCCATCACGTCGTTCACGTACTTGTGCAACATGTCGCATAATCAACTTCGGCAGGGGCGGGTGTTCTTCAGATTTCGGCCCTGTCCGCCTGGGCTGGACGGGTTCTGCACCGGATGGGTCGCCACTCCACCCATCGTCCATCTCGCTTGGGTTGTGGTTCCCTCTGTCGTGGGAGTTCTCATCGTGCTGCTGTTTGTGTGGCGCTGGGCAGTGCAAGCGTTCCGACGTCGACGCGAGAGGCTGACCAAGAAGCTTTTGAAACATTTCACCCCATTGACGGCCTCAGGGACTAAGGTTGAGGACGGAGTGTTGATTGACAAGGACATGTTGATCAGCCTGTCTGACGTTGAGGAGCTGCGCGAGATTGGGGCTGGCATGAGTGGCATCGTCGTGTTGGGCATGTGGAAGAAGACGCGAGTCGCTGTAAAGAAGCTGAACCCCTATTCTGTTAAGTGGGAGGTGTTTGTGCGGGAGGCGATGATCCACCGACGGCTGCGGCACCCAAACATTGTGCAGCTGTTGGGCATCTGCAGCAACCCGCCGTGCATGGTCCTCGAGTTTATGGACAGGGGGACGCTGTTCAATCTGCTGCAGAACCCCATTGTGATGCTGGACGAGAAGAAAAAGACGGAAATATGCCTGGACATTGCCAAGGGGATGCAGTTCTTGCACGAGATGGACGTCGTCCACAGGGACTTGAAGAGCTTGAACGTGTTGGTGTCGGAGTCGTGGGTTTGCAAGGTGTCGGACTTAGGCGCAGCTAAGGACGAGGTGTCGGCGGTGAACACGGCCACCATGGGGACGCTGCTGTGGGCGGCGCCAGAGATTCTGAGCGGGACTGGCCAGTACGGGAAAGAGGTTGACGTGTACAGCTTTGGCATCGTCATGTGGGAGGTTTGGTTCCGCAAGGTCCCTTACGAAGACGACGAGGACGTCCCGCCACGTCTTCTGCTCAAGATTCAGTACATCATGAACGGCGGCCGACCTCGCCGCGGCGACGCGCCGGCTTGGTGGGAAGGGCTGATGGAGCGGTGCTGGAGCGGAAACGAGCGCGAGAGGCCGTCGTTTGAGGAGATTGTGGATTGCTTGGAGATGCAAGCAGGCCCACGGGGGGAAGAGGACTCAAGATCCAGCATCGGAGTGGAGCTCTCCCTCCGCGCCCCACTGTCGTCAAGGCCGCAGTAAACCTTGACTTGACTTGATGTGACTTGACTTGACTTGACGTTGACATTCGTTGTTGATGACAATGATGGATGATGCGTTGCACGACGTTGTTGAGGAGGAGTCAGCAGCCAAGCTCATCCTGACTGGAGTAGCCGCTCCGTCCATTTTTTCCTCACGCTGCGTCAGCTCTCTGAGGGCGCGTCGTCCCTCCACACGCGCGACGACGCTGGGCCCCTCTATGTGCCAAAACACGCCAGCACGAGGCCTACGCAGCAAAGGCCATGGTCTGCGTTGAACTACACGACGTCAGGGTCGATGCAGTCTGCAATCGACGAGGCGATTCACTTCGACGAGGACCTCAGCGCAACCAATGCGTCGCGAACGCGGATGAGCAGGGTGCTGCAAGCGCCGTCAACAAGCGCACCTCAAATGAAGAATCCGATCCGGCCAAAGAGGTGCGTTTAGTCGCGTCACTCTCACCACTCCCAGCGCACAGAGCTCTTCGACGGCTCCGCTGAACAAGTTTGAGGTTTCTTCCAGCCAAACGATGGGCTGACGTAACCCAGACAGTGCGCGGGCTGCGCGAGGATTTTCGTTCAGTGATAGCGCCGATTCGATTCGCCATTCAAACTGAGGTTGAGTCGATTGATGCGTGGGGCCACTCTGAGGTGGTCGCCGGGCCCTCGTCAACGGCCCTGCTGCGCTCAGGTCTCGGAAGCCGCAGGCCATCTACAGCCGACAGCCAAGGGCGGGGACACGATTTAAGCAGAGTGAAAAGCTCCTCGCGGCCCGTGTCTGCCATTTCAACGAGCAGGAGGTCGTCCGTGGTCGACTCCAGCGACTCTGAGGCTGCTTTCCCAGTCAACGCCCCTGCGGAAGTCGTGGAGCAGGCGCGGGCCGAGAGGGCCCGAGAGAAGGTGACGATGAGGACGAAACCTGTGCTGCACTTGAGAGTTGTCAAGGGCGTCAACAGAGGCCTCGAACGGACTCAGCGCGCGGGCGTCAACCCATCATGGAAGCTAAGCGACGCGCTCGCCCTCGATGACGTGTTGGTCATCCCCACGGGCTCTGCGTTTGACTCGAGCGCGTCGTCGGCAGACCCCGGCACGCCGATACACGCCAGGTCGTCGCTGGCACGTCGCTCAAATGCGTTTCCTGCGCGCGTTCCGCTTCGATTCACGAGGGAGGGGGAGGGACCGTCTGATAATTTTGCATCCTTTAGCCGCAATGAAGACTCAGCGGCGCTCAGCTCCAACAGATCATTCGGCGCAGTTGAATCGAAAGCGGACGCCCTTCTGAGCGCCTTCCGCAAGTCAAGGCCTCGAACAGCACTGGGAATTCGGGAGGAGGTGTTGATGAAGCGAGGCGACGACTCTTTTGGGCCTCTGGACGAGCATGCAGCCGCCCAAGCCCTGACATCTAAATCGGTCTCTCCAACTCCAGTGCGGCTCCACACATGGGTGATGTCTCCCCCAAGGGTCCAAGTGGCCACCGGAAGTCCTCGAGATAGCGCCAAGCATTGTCCCTCGACCCCTGCTACGAGGTCACCATGCCAAACGGCTCGGGGGAGTGGGTGCAAGAGTTCAGAGCCCACTGGGGCGGTGGTTGTGCCGCGAGGGCAAGAATTGAGTCCTGCTTCGAATCAAACTTCGCCGACAGGCTCAGTCGAAGTTCTTGTCCGCTCCTCCAGCTTCAGGTGCATTTCGAGTTTGTTTCTGTTTACTCACGAAGCAGCAGAAGTCACGTCGAAATCGTCGGTATCTCATCTCCTCAAGGTCACTCATCAAAGACTTCATCTCGCAAATAGTGAATCTTGATTGCTGGATTTTTGATGGTTTAGTCCTCCCATTGACCGCGACAAGCCATCGCGGCCGACTGCGCTTGTTAAACGCCATTACATCAACGAAGAGGTGCTCTTTGTTCAGCCCAATTGACCCGTACAGATGCGGTTTAACAAAAGCTCTACAAGTGGTGCGCCAGGCCCCAACTCAAGCGAAGCGGTCGTCCCATCTTTTGAGCAGCGCCTGCAAGTCCTGCGGGCGCGCCACAAGACGTCTGCGCTGAAGCCACATAGCGGGTTTCAACCGGGCCGGCGTCCCTCAGTTGAGATTAGAGCACCCGTGGACGTGCTGCTGGCGAGTTCAGATGAAGACATAATCAAGCAGATCAAGGTTATTGCAAGGAGTCGACAAGCCCGGGCACGGTGATGTGTTTTTGTGTGTATTTGTAACGTAGAATATGTACATGACATTGTTACAATAAGGAACGCTAATTCCAAGCGTGAGTGAGGATGTTGTACCGTCGTGACGTCCGAGTCGTCTCCTCCCCAAGGCTGGCAGGTTTAGACCGACGGCGGAGGACACACTGTGGGGGGGTTGCAATCTGCTGGCGCCGCGGCGCCTCAGTCGACTCTCTTTCCCAAGTTGCCTGCCGCGACGCATGCCGCTCCACCCGCGCCGACACTTCAAGAGTCATCCCCATCATGGTGCCAAACTAGGCCTGGGCTCTTCGTTTCCAAACTTTCGAAACCAACTCGTCGTTGGATGCGGGACCGTTTCTTCGAGGCCTGAGCGGGACGCCGAGGTCGGCCTTGATGGTAGCAGCTTCCGATAGTCTGCCACCACCACAGGCTCGACGACAGTTGGGGCAGGCTCCTTCTCCACCACAGCTTTGCTTGCTGAGAGGACATCGACTCGGCGAGTATCCACTGCAGAGCTCTGACTTGACTGCAACAATCAAATAAAGAGGAGGCCTCTTGCCTCTATTTGGTTGACAATGTCGGCCGAAGAGGGTCGCAGCAAGGGATCTTTCTGAAGCATCGTCCGCTGCATCATAAACGAATCTAACAAAAAGCGGAAACTATCAAATTTGTAATCAGGTCGCATCGAGGGGGGCTTAAGGGGTCGTAGCGGCAGGCAGAGATAGACCTTGTCAGCTCCTTCGGCGTGAGACTGTTCGCATCACCACCAACGGAAATGCTGCGAGCCTTGAAGGGATGATGGTACGTGCACAGCTCATATCTGAGCGTCAGCTTAATCCCACCCCATCACACAAGATGACGCCGAGAGACCATATGTCCGTTCGCTCGTTGTACGGCTGCCCCTCGCACAGTTCTGGACTCTGTTTCGTCAACCGACAGGGTCCAGAAGCCATTCCAAACCAAATAGAGCGGCGTGCCGTAAAACGTTTTCACAAATTCGTCGGCACTGACCTCGCGGCTGACTCCAAAATCGCCAAGCTGGGACGTGACTTGACAGCAGCAGCAGAAAGACCTTGACGGAGCCATCCCGCTTCAGAAAGACATTCAACGGCTTGAGGTCGCGATGAATGACTCCTTTCGAGTGCAAGTACTCGACGGCGCGGCAAAGGGGGAGGAAGAGGGCCAACACGTCGCCGTCGGAGAGGAACCTGCTTTTTCAGGACTGACGGGACAACCCGACCTCTTCTCATGCCTTCGTTCTTGAATCCACTTTTGGAGGTCTCCACCATCGCCATATTCAAGAATGGTATGGAATACTCCATTGGAGTCTTGGATGAACCCTGGCAGACGTTGACCTTCGACATGGAAGCCATACCGTAACACTCGATGATATTTGGATGCTGCAGTCGCCGCAGAAGGTTTGCCTCGTGCAAGAAAGTGCCCTTCTTCTTCAGCTCAGGCACCCTCCGTTCCTTGAGCACCTGAAAAAAGTCATGACAAGATGACATTTCGAGAACCATTTGTTGGCCACTCTTTCGATGCCGCACAAGCTTGACGATGCCACAAGAGCTCCGCGCCAAATCTTGGACAGGAACAAAGTCTGAGAGGACCCAATCGTCCTTCCAACCAAACATTCCCTTAACAACGGCTGATTCAAGTAAAGTCAGAAGTACCAATCCAGAAGGGGCTCCTGCACAATCCTCCTCTAAACGGTCTCAGAGATAAGGTAGTGATTTTATTGGCCAAAGTTACTCATTGTCTAACCTCATGCATGCAAATTTCGTGGTAGAGGCGTCAGGGCGGTTTTGCTCGTTTTTCCACCATTTGTTAGCAATGGCATCGTTCTTGCATCAACTTGCCCCTCTGACCGAAAATCCAATCAAATCTGGAGAAATAGTCAAGTGTGCACGTGGAGAACTCACTCACTTCCTTTTCAAAGGACCTTGGGCGAACTGTAGCAACGCTGCGAAGGCCTACGAGACTTACAACAGAATGATGGAAGAAGAAGATGTCCAACAGCGCGTCATCATCATCTGCTGTGCTTGCTTCTTCTTCGCTGTACTCAGGTTTCTCATTGGGAAACTCATCATCCGTGTAATGTCTCGAATCGGCTGCTTCTAAAGATATAGCCGATCGCTCGGAGACACGGGCTCATTGTTGAGAAATCTGATCTTGTTGCCGCAGCCTCTGGCGAGAACAATACTGCTGCTGTGGGTTGCTCATATGGTCTACTCACTGCGTCAGAAGGCGAGCAAGCTGAGAAATCGAAAACAGGTCGCACAGACTGAGACAGTCTCTTCGTCAGGAGAGAGGAAGTCTAAGTCCGTCACAAAGCAAGGGCGGCTCAGGAGATTATACGAAACCGGGTACTACAGCATCTTCTACCCGCTCTCGTTTGCTGCCGGCCTGTACATTTTACTGCAGGAGGAGTGGTCCATTTCGGATCCTCACGAGTTTTGGAACGATTGGCCCCTGCAGTCGAGATCGTTGTTTCAGCGTTTGAATATTCTGACGGGACAGTATTCATCTGGAGCACTACTACCTCGTCGAGTTGGGTTTTTACATTCAAGCTCTGCTTCAAGTAGTTTTCCTGGACATCAGGAGGAAAGACTTCAGAGAGATGACGTTGCATCACGTTGTGACGATTGGATTGATCGGCATGTCCTACGGATGCCGATATCTCCGCGTCGGCCTCGCCGTTTTGGTCGTTCATGACTTCGCCGACATTTTTCTTTACACAGCCAAATCTCTTCACTACTTAAAGGTGAAGGGCGGCACGGATATCCTGTTCGCGATATTTGCTATTTCTTTCTTTGCGTCGAGAAACGTTTTCTACCCATTCTACGTCCTCCTTCCCACTGCGTGACGCCCCCTCTTGACGGCTCTTATTTGAAAGGATGGAAACTCCTGATGAGATCCCCCTTCGCGACGCGAACGTGTATTTGTTGATCATCCTCGCTGTCCTCCATGTATACTGGTTGTTGATTGAGTTGTCAGCTGCTGACCCACGAGGTTTTATCTTATCGCCAGAATGATCGTGCGGGTGTTCCGAGATAAGACGGTCAAACAAGATATTAGGAGCGATGACGAGGACTCGGAATAGATTGCTCCAAAGAATAAATCAAACAATCTCTGAGCACTTGGCTGTGAGTGGAGGTTTCGGCCCCATGTGCCATTTCCTTTGCTGTTACAAAACAATCCACTTCTCGCGATTATCCGCAGGGGCGGTGCAGTTGCCGAGCGCAAGGGAGGAATATGTCAATGCTTGTGGAGCTCGTTGCAGTGCACCCCACCCCTTGGTGATGCTCTGTGGACGGAGCGGAACCACATGCTCTCCGATTTTTTTGCATCTTTACCATTGCTATCTCTGTCTCAGTATCCGTCTTCTTTGCAACGAACGAATCTGAGTGATGGGCGAGCTCTATTTTCCATTGATTTATTCATTGATGTTTTGTCAGCGAAGAGCTGCTGACGTCTTCTCTTACTTCTGCCTGCTTGTCTGCTTCGTGAGTTGTAATGACCTCTCTTCCGTCGAGAAGGTCCACTATCTTCGCAAATGGACCAGCGCTCAGTCCAATGAATTGACCACTCGCCTTGACGCTGCCAAGATGGACGATGGAAACGGGTTTCGTCTTGTTGCAAGCGTGCCCATTGCCAATGGCACTGTCCTTGGCTCAATGCCATACTCGTCCACCCTCAGCGTATTCGGAGTTCATCATTCCCACAGACCGCAGTTGTATGAAGAACTCTTTAACATGAAAGGTCCTGAAGAACTCCCGTTAATGCTGCTGCTTGTTGAAGAGGCTTCCGCTGAATTTTCTTTTTGGAGACCATACATCGACATGCTGCCTGCCATTCCTCCGATATGTCTCTACTGGGACGAAGCACTTCTTGCGTCAGCAAACAGGTCGTTTCTTACTTCGCTCAAGGCCCAATCCAGCATTCGGTCGGCTGCGTTCCAATCCTTTGACATTTTTAGATATTTCAATCGTATTTTTGGATGGTTCTCTGGTTCTGGCTTCCAATTCTATCGAGAACAGTTCTTTGATGGACCTTCTTTCAATTGGCAGTCTTTGATGTGGGCTTATAGCGTCATCATGACAAGAGCGTGGGGCACGACAGCGGGGTAGGATTATCCCTTTCACAATGACTGCCGCAGCACGGGTGTGCGGGTCCTTGTGCCGTGGGTGGACCTCATGAACCACGACACAGCCGCCGTAATCGGCGCCAAGGGCGTCCGCGTCACCCTCGACGACGCATCGAAGCAAGTCCGATTGGACAGCTTTGGGGAGGGATATGCTGCAGGCGAAGAAGTTTTCATTTCGTACGGGCAGCACGGGAACGCTGACCTGCTCGCGCAATACGGGTTGGTCATCGGATCCATTTCTCACCACCCGCAGGTTTATTTTGCCTGACAATCCCATGGACAAGGTCGACGTTACTTTTCCAGATGACTTCCTGTCGCCTTACAACGAGGACAGGGCCATTCAAGAGGGGTTGTTGCAAACCACCGTGATGTGGTCATGCCAGCGCTTGACTTGACAGGGTGCCGCAAATGAGGGACATCGAATTTTTGCGTCTGGCAGCATGACCCCACTCCTGCCGCTGCATGCGAAGATTCTTGCCGCACATTCTGACCAGCTCCATGACCCAGCTTGCCAGTCTAACATCGCTTTTGCTGCTAAGCTGTCAGGGCGCAGTTATTGCAGGACCATTTCTGCGATTCGCTCCATGAAATGAGCACCGTCCAATTGTTGAAGGAGTTTGTTGTGAGAGAGAAGAGAAAATTGGTTGTCTCGGGAGCGGATTCTCTCGTTCTTCCTCGGGACTTGTTTGAAGCCCTTTAGTTGCTTAATCCTGCAGTTGGTCAATGACCCCATTCCAGCAACTTGACGCAATAATTATTCGCGAGCTTGCTATCTGGGCTGCTGTGGAAGAATCGCTGACGTCCGAACTTGCTGCTTTGGTCAACCACAACGATTAGATGCAATTATATCTCACATCTCCGGGCTGCTTAATTCCCTGCATTGAGCCACCGTAAATTCTTTGTAGTCATATCAGGCACAGCTGCTTGGAATGGTGTCGTCAGAGAATTAAAATAACAAATCTGTTAGCTTTCTCAAAGACGCTTTTGGCTTCGACTGAAAGTTCTTCTCTCTGGTTCTTCGTTCTCTGATCGCTCAGTGTCGATGACAGGGGACGGGTATGAGCCAGCGTTGCTACCAGTTCTGTATGAAGATTTGGGCCTCCAGCTGCTCTTTGACAAGACCACTCACGTTGTCAGCATTGCAAGTGTCGTCGAAGAATCGCCTGCGTCTCGTCTTGACTTCAGGGAAGGCGACACAATAAACTTTGTCAACGATGAGGATCCAAGCCGCGAAGCCCTTGACAGAATCTTGAGGTCTCCAGGCCGGCAAGTCACCTTCGAAATTTATCGCAGCTCCAAGAAGGCAAAAAAGAAAACCCACAGCGTCGTTCTGAGATTTCCTTCACCAGAGGAAGCACCCCCACCTGGGAGCGGGATTGTCTCTGTTTCCGACTTGCCGACGTCGTCCACTTCAGCCCACTTCATTGTCCGGGGAATCAGAATCAAGTTCGACTCCTCCCTTGCGCTAGTCGAAGAGGCATTTCCGTTCAAAGGTCTCTTGGCTGGTGATGAGGTTCGTTCAATAAATGGTCAACGTCCAACAGCTTCGTTGCTGAGGGAGATTTCAACAAACCCGCTGGCTCTTCATGAGATGGAACTCTCTCGCCCATCGGCACCTTTCCCAGTCAAAGTGGAGTTTGACCAGCAGAAGCGATACGCCCACGCTGACTTTATTGGCCTTGTACTCGAGGAACGCTTCGACGATCCTCCTCTTGTCTGCACATTGATGGATTCTTTTTCGAGCTCACTCATCAAAGTGGGGCATGTCATCACCGCAATTGCAGATATACCGTTCAAACCTCCGTTGAGTAGGTGGCTAAGTGATGCCCAAAGCCGTGCGAGAGAAAATTACGTTTGGGTCGACTACGTCGACGAGAAACAAAAGAAGGACCGAGCCCTTGTGGCGAAGAGCAACGACGTCCGACCTGCCGCACCTGCCACACAGGGAGTGGCCTCGACAACATCGGGAAGACCGCATGAGCCTACCGCAACAGAGCTTGCGCGAACACGACGCACTTTCAAGAGCATCGGGCTGGAGCTTGAGATCGATGGGAAGGGGGTTGTCATTGTTGCAGCAAAGCTTCCAAATTGCTCTTCAGCTGAAATTGAAGTCGGAGACGTAATCAACCGTCTTTGTGGGCAGAACCTCCTCAATTCTCCGTTCTCGAAATGGGGACCCGTGGTTGACGTCGCCCCCTCACGTAGCAGCATCAATGCGTCACTATTTCGCCGCTCTTCCAAGCAAAACTATGAGGTCCAACTGCTCACCTCTGCTGCAGACCCTGTTTCCACCGGCGATGAGATGCCCTGGCTGGGACTTTCCTTAGAGACAAAAAAAGAAGGCCTTGTTATCACTAAGATTACACCAGGTGGCCCAGCCTATTCAACCGGTCGCCTTGCGGTTAATGATGTCATCAAGAGAGTCAATGACGTTACCCTCCTGAAGCTGCCAAGTTCGGAATGGACGAATGTGCTGAAAAGCCTTTCACCAGGCGACGACGTCCTGCTTTTTATCGGCCAAGGGCGCTGGGAAGTACCAGTCACAGTTAGGGTAGGAACGAAACCACAAGCGGAGATAATTTCTCTTGGTCGGCTTGGAATTTCTCTTCGATTTGAAAGTGGCCGGTTCTTTTTCAAAGAATTTAGTAGGCAATCGAAGACGGCGAAGCTTCGTGATGGCGATGCACTTGTTGATGTGAACGGGATAACGACCTCTGAGTGGACTCCTTCGAGGCTTGGGGACGAAGTCGGGAGGGCAAAGCAGGGTGCGACCTTCACGCTTTGTTTCCAGTCCGTACATGAGTTGCAAACACTGAAATTGCAAGTTGCAGGAGAGCCAGAGTCAGCAGGAATTCTCGGTAAATTTTCGAATGCTGTCAAAGGTGCAAAAGACTTCCTTTTCGGTTCTGAGAAAGAGCCGTCCCCTCACGTTGCCGAATTTCAAATTCAGCTAGCGCTTTGTGATGCGGATGTGTGCGCCAGCATCGAGCGCATGGTGACGTTCTTTTCGAATTACGACAGCGCTCAGAAGAAGTCAACGTTCGTTGCCGACGTCGCCGCGTTCTGTCGGCTGACTTCCTCTGCGCGTCTCTCCGATGCGCCCGCAACGCATCTGTTCGTCCTGCTGAAGTTCCTCTCGTGACGGTGCATTTGTCCTCGTTTTGAAACCTCCAGGTACGTCAACTTGGATCAGCGGGTCCTCAATGCCGACCTCAAGCAACTTTTTTCCAGCTCGTTCGACTCCTTGGAGGCGCCTGGCGGACTTGTTGAGCTCGCTCGCTCCATCAAAGCGCTTCGCACCCCCTCACGAGGCACGTTTGTGGAGCTGGGCAAGCTCGTGCTGGAGGAGAAGCTTCGAAACATTGAAAAAGACATGCCCAAAAGCGCCGTCACACTTTGTGCTCTCACCCTCCACGCCATGGGCGCCGCAACTGCAGCGCATTGGGACGTCGTTTTTAAACTCTTTGGCGCCGAAGCGGACAGAATTTTCTCCCGCCACTCTCAGTTCTTTGTCGCCTACGGGCCGTACGACCCGCTCGTAACGTCAATGCTGAAGTCTTTTGGAAGCGAAGTCAAACGATGTGTTCTTCCTTACACTTCAGGGGTCAAGGGCTGGCCTCTGCGCCCGCGTCTTTGGCGTCCTTCCAAAGCCCCACTTCTCGTCGCCCGAGATTTTCCCGCGCCTCGTCGGCGAATCTGTGAGGAAGTCGTTCTCCCGCAATGACGTTGGCTATTGGCTGGATGTTGCGAAGATTTTCAGCGGTGGAGATGTGGCGACGTTGGGCAGGTATGTCAGCGAGATCTTGACAAGCATTCCTCCATTTTCTGGTCCTTTTGAGATTGTGGCGGACTTCGTCGTGGCTCATGGAGCCGCCACAACGCTTTGGGGTGCAATTCGCGGGGTGTTTGTTGGTCAGGCTGCGACTACTTTGTCGCAGCCATTGGATTTCATCAGGTGCGCCGCATCCTTGTTTAAGTGTGATGTTTCAGGGTCTGCGAGGTGATGCTGCGCAAAGGTGGAATCGCCGTCGAGGCAGCGGCGGCATGCCTTACTCGCATGCTGCTCGCCAAAGGCCTCGACGATGACGCGGTCAACATTCTCAAGGGCATCAAAGGCATCAAGCCTATCAGCCAATCAGATGATGTTATCGAGCGCGCATTGACGCTGTTCTTGGCTGATGTTCCTTCGCACAATCCACCTAAGCCTGAGATAATCTTACCTGCTTTCGTCTTTCTCTCGGCCGCTTCCCGCACATCCCCCCCCGTGGAAGAAGGCGTCGCCAAAGCGCGAGAGTGGTTACCAAAAGTCAACCCCCTCTCACCTCAATTAATGACCAAGGTTGTCGCTGCCGTGTTTCAATGCAGTTCCAAAGGTCTGTTCCAGAAGGCCGAGAGCTTGGGTATCGATGACTCGAGGGTCTACACGCTTTCGCTGCAGTACCTCTGCAGTGCTCTCGTCGCGACGCTTGCACCAGCGGCGCCATCCGTCGCGGCCCTCCACTTACAATCAGCCCAACAAATGGGCGATTATTGTGCATCGCGGACTCCTGTAACGCTATTTCAGCTCTCGATTCTCAAGGTCTTTGCAGATCTTGCTCGCACTGTTGCGTCGCAGGATATTCTTCTCCTCTCACCTCGCGTTTTTGCGCTATTTGAGTTCAGGCACTCCTTAAGCCTGCACAATGCCGACATGGCCCCCTTCTGCATGACGCCTGCCCACAGCGTGTTGGAGAGCATCGCTGCCATTGAGTCCCACGTCGTTGCCTTTGTTCACGCAGTTGCCCAACGAGAGATTTCACTTCGGGTTGCAGAGCGCTGCCACTTTTTTTTTGCTGACCGCTCGCAACTTCTTCGCTCCCTGAGCATTGAACCACCTCCAGCAATATTTCTCAGGGAAGTCATCAGCATGTTCGACAACTGCATTCGAACTTTGAAGATTACAGATCTCGCGAGGAGGTGGCTCGAGCAGACGATGCGCCTCCCCATGGCTGCAGTGGAGAAAGACGACGAGGCGGTCGTGCAGCTCGTCCGCAACAACGACCGGGACGAGCTGTCAAACCGGCCCATTGCTTCGCTGGAACGCCTTGCAGCATCCCTTCTGTGCGGGATTGGCAGCCTGCCCATCGACGCAAGGAGCATCGCAGCCCTTGTTGGCGACGAAAATTTGCTTTTTCTTAGCGTTGTTAAGTCGGTTGCTAAGCGCAACCTCCCACCTACGGTATCTCGTGACGATGTGGTTGCTGCGCTTGAGCAAGTGCGCGAGTTTTTGCGAAGGGTCGTTCAGCGCCCTGCAGATGTTCCTCTTCTGGAGTTTAACGAGCGGTTTCAACTGGTCACTGAAATGTCTCATGACAGAATCGCCGACGACCTCGCTGCCCTCTGCAAGCATGTGCATCTGCAGGATTTGGGCGGCGGCGTTGCTGTGGACGTGATTATGGGTGCCCTTGCGTCAATCAAATATTCACAATACATCCCGGCGCTTGTTAATGTCATCGAATCTCTCCATCTCGCGTGCTCTGGAACTGTGGCCGTCGAGCGATTGCGAGCGTATGCGACTCGGATGCGGGCGGACTCGGCCGTCATGGATTTGACGCTTTCGGATGCAGCCGCTCTGAATCAGGACGTTGCAAGGACGTGCGGCGGACTCAAAGACTTCCAGCTGGCATATTTCCAATATGTCGACAGGCCTGGCGTCGACCAGCTTGTTGAATTTTTGCTTGCGCAGCAGGATTTTGAGTCTCGTTTTGCCATCTTGATGAGCCAAGTGCAAGGGGTCGAGTTTGACACGAAAGTTCTGACAAACCTAAACCTTGCACGCCATTTCCTCCGTCCTCTGTTTTCAAAGGACGTTCCGTCACTCGAAGATCTTGCGCGCGAGATCGCGCCACTGATCGCCTCCCCGTCAGCTCTGAAGGAGCTCCTCTGCGTTGACTCGACAATCAAGAATTTCCCCCACGTGCAGGAACTTTTCGCCTCCGTCGATGCCTTTGCCCCCGCCCGTGTTGTCGACGCAATCCGTCGCATCACTGCGTTTGGCTCCTTTCGTAGCATCGGCGCCCACTATGTCCCGCCGTCAGCAACGCTGGAATGTGACGCAGTGCCAATACCCGTTGCTTCTGAACGCGGTATCTTGCAGCTTGTGCTGCATACTGACGAAGGGGAGGGCGTGATCCCGCGTGACCAGCTTGACGATCTTATTCGTGGGGCGGAGCTTTCAAAAGGCGATGTGCCCCTTGAGGATCGCGCCCTAGTGCGGGGCTTTGTCGAGTGCTACTCAAGTTGCTCTGATGCCCACATGACCCTCCTGCGATTGGCTGATTCCGGACATCCTCTCTTTGAGAGCCCAGTTGCGATTCATCTCTCTCGCGTAGACGACCCTCTACGTGCAGCAGAGCAGGCTGCAAAGTACCGGCGGACTCTAGTTGAATGGGACGAAGAGGCGGCGCGACTGTACGAACTCCATCCGCGCCTGCACTTCTTGCCGCGGTCGTTCCTTCCGCTGTACCTGAAGTATGGCACCGAGCCGTTGCGTTGGGCACTGCTGCTAGCATTCCCCGATTTGGAAGATAAGGACATCCGCTCGTCGGATGGATTCATTTCCAATGATATATTTGAAATTGAGGAATCCGACATCGATGGCGATGATACGCTTGGCTTTGCATCTCTTTTTGACGACTCTCCGATGGAGCGCCTCCAGCAGCTTGGAGAGGCTCTCACTGCGTTCGAGCGTGCGCAGCTCCGCACCCCGCCCCCTCCAGCGGTTGAAGGCTTTGGCGACAACGTGATCCTGATGCCAAGCGCCTGCCAATCGGAGATATACTTCAAGCTGCTTCAATGTTTCGAGGGTCTCCCTCACCCCTCTTGCATACTCTTTGGCTCCCCCAACATCCCGATGGGAGTTGTTGGAGGGTTTCTACGCCGGGTTGAAGCCTTTCCCCACCTCACGTTTGCCATCGTGGCACCGAATCTTCTTTCTCCTCCTGCTCGTGATGAAGTTCTCCGCGCACACAACGTCCGTTTCGCAAGATCTCGCGACCCGATAGTGAGACCACCCTCGAGTCGCTTGTTCTTGCTTTTCACAGGAAGGGAGGGATTCGAAGTCATGCATCCGACCCCGCAAGTTGAGGAAGTTCCAAAGGAAGGACTACGAACGGAAGTGCGACGAGCGTTGGAAAGTGGGTCTATCGAGGAGCTTCGGATAGTTTATTCAGAAGGACCACGGACCGGGAAATCACATTTCATCGCTTCAACAATGGGACTGCGCCCGGATGTCATCAACGTTCGCATGGCCGTTCATGAGGACTTTTCCTCTTCGATGGCCGTTCGATTGGTTGGGTCACGTACTCTTAAGTCGTCCGAGCCAATCCATTTGCACTTCGATCTTGCCTTCGATCGTCGATGGGGTGTCCTGAACCTCCTCATCTCCAACCTCCTTCGTCTCGGAATCATTGTCGACGAAGAGGGCGGGGGGGTCGTTGATCTCTCCGACAGGGCCGTCTTCGTCTCCGTCGAAGCTCCGTTCCTCCCTGTACCTCCTCGAGACCAGCTGATTGCTCTCAAGGCTGCACTCTTCATTGCAGATGTGGTCGCTCCGCACAGAGTGGCGCCCTCCGATCCGCTTGTGTTGGAAGCTACTGGCGCACTGCAACGAGTCGGAACGTTTCTTCGCCTCCATGCGACGGGCCAACTTGCGGCCGACGTTGCTCGCACAAGAGGAGGAAGATTTCAAGTGGATCCCATCGATGCGGCTGCGTCAGCCCTCGCGGCTTACTTGGGCACTGCCGATCGCCGTCCACCCCATCGTCGTCACAAGGGTTTCGAGACCGCGTTTGTTCGGCTCATGAATGTGCGATGTGAGTTCCTCCTCTCGCTTTCAACGTGCCACTTGAGCGGCAACATGACAGTTCTCTCTCAAAACCCACTTGCCATGCGTTCGCTCTTCGACCTCTTCCTGAGGGAAACGAATTCACTCTTGGACACTTCAAGCGCTCTTCGTTCCATCCCCCCTATTCACATTGCTCGTACAATTTCCGACGAATTCGTTTGCGCTGACATCCTCGCTCTCCATCCGGATGTTGCACCATCCCATATCGATTGCATTGAGTCACTCACCTCCGACTCGTTCCCTGCAAATGCAGGGATGCTCAGAGCAAAAGTCGCTGCAGCGTTGGGCCTGCGACGGACGGGGCGGCTTCGGCCGATTCTGGAGGGAGTGGGGTTTGTTTTGACTCCTGCATTTGCTTCAAAGCTTTTGATTCTAAATGAGCGGCGCATTGCTGGTGGCAGCGCCGTCATTGTCGGAGACACTGGCGTGGGCAAGGTAGGATTGGCTTGCTTCTGCACAAAGTTGAGATAGTTCCCCCTTCACTTGACACATTTCTTTCATTATTCTGAACTCACTAGACGGAGACTCTCCGCGTCTACGCTCATCTCATGAACGCGGACAGCGCCCTATTGCCGGACTTTGTGTCCCTTCTCCTTGCTCTTCTCGAGTCCATCACTGCGATCCCCAACGTCGCGACTGCGCAGAACGTCATCGACGCAAAGGTGCAGCTGCGTCAGCGGCTTAAGGAAGGCCTCAGGAGCATCCAAAAGACATTCTGGCGGAGTGAAGATGACAGCGAATTGGACATTGAGAAGCTTGTCAGCTTTGTCGGCGACGCCATGCGCCAGAGTGCTGCCCTCGCGGATTTGATCGCATCAGCGGTTGCCGCCTTTGCAGTGATCGTGTTTCATTGTTACCCCCTCCTCGTCCCTAACGAGAGCGTCTCGTTTGTTCGAGTCGTCAAGTCAAAGACTCCTCACGTTGAGGTCGACCCTCGTCGAGAAGAGCTTTTCAACTACGTCCATCGACTGAAGTCTCAATTGCCTCGTCCTCCTCTTGATGGCGCTCACACCTCGCCTGAGGTCCTTGAAGCTTTCGTAGAGACGCTCTTGCGAAACCTTCCTGCTCCCATTCCGAATCCCTTCGACGGCGCCGATGGCGTTGAGGATGTGCTTCGGCACGTTGTCCGAGCTGAGTTGGAACGCCTTTTCCATAAGCGCGTGATGCATGAAAAGGTTGGAGGTACGGAATGGCGCCAGTGGGTGGAGGGAATAGCGCAAGAGACTTTGCGATTGTCGCATCAAGACCCCAACGTCAAAGTTGTTGTTTTTGTTGATGAAGCGAACACGGCGTTCATTCAAGGGTGTATTGCGGAGGTCACTCTCTCACTCATTCCGTCTAACTTCTCAGGTGTTTCTCAACCATTGTATCAACGGCAACCCCTTGCCAAGCAACATTTTCTTCGTCGCTGCCATCAATAAGAACGCCCCAGTTCCGTCGACTCCTCGCGAGTTGGCATTCAACGCTACGGGCCTAGAAGATGCAAGTCTTGAGAAGGAGTACCTCGTCCAGGACATGGCTCCGGCGATGGAGGCGTTGGAGCTACACTTTGGAGACCTCGACACGACAGCGGAGCGGCACTTCCTCCTTGGCCTTATTGCCCAGCGTGTTCGTCCAGTGCTTGAGAGCATTGGAGCTGGTTTCGAGTGCGATGTTTTCGAGATGCAACTCGTGGATCTTGTGCTCCATGCCCAGGGCTTTGTACGCGCAGCGCGGTTAGATCGCGTCAAAGTGTCCGTTCGGGACCTTGTGAGGGTTGTGCGGTTTTACACAGAGTTCGTACAATCGGAAAAAAATGGAGTGGCTCTGTTGTCACCTCTTCCGGAGGGAGGTGCGGGGGAATACGGAAGCGCAGCGTTCTTTGCGCATCAGCGTGCCCTGATTTTGTCAATCATCATCTGCTACTTTTACGCCCTTCCGATCAAAAACAGTTTACGGGATGGCTTCATTCGAGAGTTTGAGAAGCTTTGCAAGCAGCAGGGACTTACGCCTGAACCTCTGAAGATCTTTTTGCGGGAGGCTGATAGCGCTTTTGACTCGTTTGATGTTCCCTGTGGCATAGCGAAAACTGAAGCTCTGAACGTTAACTTATTCATCATGGCGCACTGCATCCAAACAGCGACGCCATTGGTTGTGTCCGGTCCCCCTGGATGCTCCAAAACTCTTTCGTTCAATATCGTTGCAAATGCAATGAAGGGCCGCCGAAGTCACAGGCCAGCTTTGCGCAAGTTCTATAATGTCACGCGATTCAACTATCAATGCAGTGAGGACTCTACGGCGCTCGAAGTCCAACAGAGCTTTGTTCGTGCCGACGCCATGCAGCGTCGCTTTGGTGAGGCTGGAATGCGGTCGGAGCGGTGTGTCGTGTTTCTTGACGAGGCAGGTCTTCCTCGCGAAAACATGCATGCGCTCAAGGTGATCCACTTTTACCTCGATCACCCGCGGGTAGGTTGTGTCATCTTGGCAAACAACACACTCGACGCTGCCAAGACGAACAGATGCGTCCGAATACTTCATGAAGCCACAACTGCTGAGGACCTTAAACGGCTTGCAGACGGATTTCTGTTGGGGTTACGTGATGTTTGGGGTGCCCTCGACAAGTCTTGGAGAGATGCTGTTTCCAAAGGGATGTGCAAGGCCTACAAGATTGCTTCGGAAGGGTCAATGTATCACCAGAGGGACTTTGTTTTCTTCTTGCGTGCGTTTGTAGACGCTGCCAGAAATCAAGTGTCGCCTTCTAACGCCCTCTCTCATGCGCTGCGGCGCAATTTGAACGCTTACACGCCGAAAGCATTCTCATTGTTGCATTCAAGTTTCGTCAATCTGATCAACTCAAAGCTCGTCGAAGCTGGCATGAAAGACAAGTTCCTGTTTGACTGCCCTCGAGAGACTGTTCCTATTGTCTCTATCCTTCGAGAAGCTGTCGCTGCGCGTGTTCGCGTTGGAGAGGACCCAAACACAGCTGCGCTGCGGTTTGTTCTCGTGATTGATCCTTCTGGGACGGATTGTGCTGTTCGCCATATGTTCGACGTTGACATCCTGTCGCGGAACTCCACAACAGTCTGCAGAGTTTCAGATTTCTCGGGGGATGTGTCTGAGATTGCTAGAAGCCGCACTGTCGGTGAAATTAAGTCTGCTATGGCTGCTGGAGGGACCGTCGTCTTGCAGAATGCAGCACCGATCCATTCGCACTTCTATGATGTCTTCAATAGGCATTTTAAAGTGGTTCAAGGCAGCGACGGCTCTTCGCAGCACTTTGCCAACATTTCTATTGGGTCCTTCTCGCGACCTTGTGTCGTCAATCCGAATTTTCAAATCGTTGTTATCCTCCCAGCCACCGAATTGAATCGCACACCTCTACCTTTTCTCAACCGATTCGAAAAGTACACCCTCACTTCACATGACGTGTTTGCAAGCATGCAGGAGGCGAAGTCTATCCCATTGCTCTCTGTTCCAACCGCAGTTCGATTGACTGTGTTCGATCTGTTGCGAGAGAATCTATCCAAGTTTGTCGAGCATCTCCAGCCCCCATCATTCTACGGCCTTGTCCCAGACGAGACTGTTGCCTCGCTCGCGCTCGCAGCCCTCGTTGATCCTCACGAACGTGAGAGCATTCTCCAATCTGCCAACAGGGGGGGGGGCGTTCTGCGCGAGCGCGTTTTTGACATCATCAAAGCACTAATGTGGGTTGCTCAGCCACACTTTCTTTATCTTTACCGACGGACATTGCCGTTGTCTTACGTGGAGGCATATTTGTGTGAGCAGGAGCACCTCTCACTTATCGCGCTGCTGCGACGAGAATGGCGGGCAGAAGTTCCGCGGAAGCTCATTATCTACGTGAGGTCTTGCAGCGACATTGCACGACTTCATGGAGATGAGGCAATGCAAGGTGTTGTTTTTGAGTCTGCGCCCCGGCACGTAATTGCATTAGCGTCATATCAGTCGCAGCATGAATTGAGAGAATCCATCAATACCATTTTCAGCGTCGGAGGACATGCCCCGATAATTGTCATTTGTGATCTCAGATCTGTCAGTGTCAATCAAATTAACATCACTCGAGACCTGATCGACGCAGCTCTCTTGTCCAAGAGTCCAGGTGAAGCGACCCGACGACGGTTCATTTCCCTCGTCCTCCATTTTCCGCCTGAATGGCTTCAGTTGTCGCCGCGCTACCCAACTGTTTATGGCGGCGGTTGGACTTTTGCTTTTGTCGATTCCGTTGGATTTGCATCATCTACAAATGAGCTTCCAGCCATTGATGAACAGACTCGTGCTTGGCTTCTCGCTGCATTTGACTTGACTGCAGGCGACGAGTCTGGGGTGGATGCGGCGCTCCGAATCTGTTTGTTAGATTCTCTTGAAACAATAGTTGCCGCAGCCACAGGCGTGGCTCCGGTCCTTCCTTCGGCAATTTTTCAGCTGACTGCATTGTCAGCTGCCGCTGGCTTGTCTTTGCCACCAAACCCACCCCACCCCAAGAAAACGGCTGCGTGGGCAGTGAGACGAGTGTTTGAGTTGCGCACCTCCCTGACGGATTTCGCACTTCATCGATTTTTTAGCGTTTGGTCGCCTCCCGCCCTGAAGGCTCTTCTTGATGATGTGAGCGGTAGAGTTGCATCTGGCGTCTGTACATTGTCGCTGGGAGAAGCTATTCGCTCAACCGTCGCTCTTCTAGTTCTCCAGTTTACAACAGCGGTGGTTCGGGCATTTCTTCAAGATTCAAATTTTCCTGCTATTGTTGTAGCATTACAGAGTGAGGACGGCAAGCACCGGTCGTCGCAATTGTGGTCCCTTGTTGAGGTCTTTGTGGGAGGAGTTGAGATGCAAATTCCTCCCCATGCGGTACTTACGGCTGTCTCCCAAACATCGCTGGCGCTTGCAGCGACGCCTCCCCATCGTTCACTTCCTCCTTCGCTTCCATTTGTTGATGCAATCATTGATCGCTTATCTGGAATTTGCCGAGGCTTGACTGTTGCATCGCTGGATCATGCGAAAGAAAAGCTTGGTATTCATGACCTTGTTCGCAAATATTTGGAGGTGATCGATAAGAATGAGTCGGGGTTGTATCGGATGTGGGCATTGGATAGTCTTATGCGCACTGCGACTTTACGGTCTGATGCATGGAGCTACGCCTCGTTGAAAGAGTGTGCAATCACATTGGTTACAGCAATTGTTGAGCGCGTGTATGGTCAGCGTCTTAGCGCCTTGGCCATCTCACTTGTAGTGTTTTGCCATCACGGTTTTATTGCATACTCTCTGGCGCTTTTGCGCTCCCTTGCGGAATCTCTTGATCCCCGGTCTTTTGAGAAGGTGATGGCATCGACCTCAGCCAGTTCTCTCCAAGCCCTTGGTGACGAAATTGCAGTATTTGCTCTAAACAGCTCATGGGATCAGGTTGTCAAAGCGCTGGTGAATCCTCAAGATGTCCCTCCACTGCTTGATAACTGCTTGTGCGTTCTTCGTGGAGTTAGCGCGGGCCATCGCGTGGCTGTTTGTGCCCATGTTGCAGCACCATTTGAGCTGGCTCCTTTTCTTGGTCATGCCCGCGACTCAATTCTCAAAGAGACACCAAATGAAGTTGAGCGACTTTGGAACCAGATGTGCGGGATTGCTTCAGCTGTTGTCGATGAAATGGGAAGCTCCCGCGTTGATTATTTGCTCTCCATTTTGAAAAAGGTGTTTTGTTCCAAAAGTTTTCCACCCTCTTTTTGCACGGACTTATTCTCGCGTCTCATGTCATGGCAGGCCATACCCCTGCAGAGTGAATCCATCGTGAGAGAAGTCACTAATATCTTGGTGTCGCTGCCGCTTGCGCCCCCACAGAGAGGCGCGGCTGTGTCAACTCTTCTCGAGCTTACGGAGCGGCTGCGTACAGTTTTCTTGCGTGCACTCACTGATCTTGTCCCATCCGCCCCCATCGGATTTTACAGGCCTACACAAACACCTTTGGATCCAACGAGTAATGCTCTTTACGAAGCATTTCTCCGAAGAAGCAAAGGTGTCATTCTGTCGGAAGGGTTGCAGCGCGGCATTGATGAGACTCTGGATGAAGGGCTTCTTGACGCCGCTCGCTTGCCACAACATCTGTCAACCATTGTCACTGCAGCGTTGGACGACGCTATGATGGAAAGTGTTGCGACAGCTATCGGGCAGAAACTTGCTGGAGGGGTCTCCGATGCAGGTGCTACTGCTGCTGTCGTAAGGCTGTTGTCTCATCGTGCAATTGATCGTCTCAAGAGTTGCCTGAAGGACCCTCTCCAAGCGTCCTACTTCCTCTCTCACCTCGACGCTGACGCCCTTGACGAAGCGATACCCCAACTTGGGGCCATTCGGCTTATTGAAACTGGAAGGTTTCCTCTCATCGCTCGGGGGCAAGCAGTTCGTCGTATTGCTCTTCCCTTCGTTGGTGATCCTACGTCATGGCCCCCCTACGGAAAGGAATTTGGGGAGCTGAAAACACTCTTGGCAGATGTTTCTCTTGACGATGCAGCCCTTCTGGAACGCGCATTGAAGCTTGTCAGTGGAGGGAATTGTTTTCGGTTTCGAATGTACCTCATATGTGCGGCCTTCTACTTATTCTTTGACAAAGGCCTTTCCTCTCTGCGCCTGGAGCGCGTCATTGCTTCTGCGGCTATGCGTCAAGCTCTCCGCATCACAGACGAAGAGCTTCCTGCTTTTACTTACTTCACCCGCTCGCCACCCCCCAGTTTTCCTCCTCACGACGAGCTCAGCCGTCTGTTCTGCACACAGCCAATCGAAGCGGAGTTCTATGACTTGAAATATTTGTTGGTCAACGTCATTGCATTGACCCTTTCCACTCCTCCATCGGCTACAGAACTCTACACGCGATTTTTCGATCCTGCCTCCCTTGCCAACTCGAAAGGAGTTGGATCTGGAAATTCGCGCTACGCCAAGGACTGTGGTTACATCACTGATGGTGCCAATCTTGCACTAATGCAGCCTTCAGGCTACGCTCCGTTTCAAAATATTCGGCATTTCCGTCTTTGTGGGAACTTCATGACGTGGGCTGCGATGGCTGGAGGGATGCTTCTTGGCGCACCACGTGCAGAAGCAGGAATGAGGAGCTACATCTGCACCTACTGGCAACAGGATGCAAGGGAAGGGTCAGAATCAGCCCGTCTGCGCACTTATGTTGTCAACAGACCTGCTGGCTTCCTCAAAATGTTGGACGGGGATCCCGCTTTGCGTGCAAAGGATGTGAAAGCTGCGCTCTTTGTGAACGCGTCAATAATGCAGTCGCATATCAAGATGACAGAGATTCAGTTTGGTCCACCATGTGCGCCACGGTTTACGACCGAGGCTGCTGTTAAAGCATACGAAGATATGTTTGTCGGCATCTTCCGTCTCGTCGAAGACAGCATTGACTCGATTAAGTCTAGCCTTGATACATCGGTAACAGAGTGGCAGCGTCAAGGTTCGTTAGCTCGAAGTCGGTCTATTTTCAATTCCATCATTCATTTCCCGACAAATCTCGACTTAGAAAAATTTGATTCTCCACTTGTGAAGCTCTTCAGGAGAAGTACTCACCATCTCCGCGCTGCCTCAGAGATTCCTCCTCTGCTTAGGATGTACCTACTTCTGCATTCCGAATTGGCCTACGCACTAACACATGCTGAGGTCTATCGAATGAGTTTGCAAGATGCTGAAGATGCAATCACAAGGACAAGCACTCGCAGTGGCGCTGGGGCTCGAGACATCATAGCTTGCGGGTTACGGAGTTGGGCGACTGCGAGGCGGCTGTTGACTTCCTTTGATGTCTGTCAGCAAGCGCAGCAAAGCGAATCTGAAATTCCTGACGTTGCTATGGACACTCCATTTTGTGCGCTTATTTCCGATGCATCTGATCCATCCGCTCCCGACGCTATCTTAAGGCTAATTGGTGCTCTTGTAACCGGTCACAACTCGTTTCTAGAAAGAGCGCATCAACTTCTGGAGCTACCGCCTCCAAATCGGATTCCATTGGATGCTCTGAGTGAGGTTTCTTCCATTTCTGTTGTTTCCGTGTTGGGGGCACTTGCGGAATCGCGATTGAGTCTCTTCGCGTCTTCAACGGCTCGTATTGTTAACGGGGGTGCACCACCGGAGGCTGACGTCCAAGAGGTCGCCAGATTTGTTTGTGAGTGGCTTGTGGTCGGGAAATTCTCCATTGCCCACGACCACTTTCGCCGGCCATTCAGATTTAGACCATCACAGCAAGTGCAGGTCCATGAAGTCACTGCTTTCGGCGACATCGCTCTCACTCGTTTTTCTGCATTGTTGTCAACACTTCCGCAACCCGAACTAGAAAATTCTGTCGTGTGCAAACTTCAGAGAGAAATGGACCAACTTGAAGCATCTGAGCTCCACAAGCTCCTTCGAACACTTTTTCAAGTTTGTGTCGAACTCGCAACTGTTCGCGCGGACTCCTGCGGCGATCGAGCTTGTGCAAAAATTGTATCTGTTGCTGAAGATCTTCGCCTCATGGGTCCCCTTCCACCCACTCTGCGAGAGCTACCGCTGGAAGCTGTTGCTTCCATCAGCCGCATAGCACTTCAGCTTCGGGCCCGAAAAGATGCTGACGACAGATTTGCATTTCTCGGCAGCGAATGGAATATTGCTTTCGATGCTGACACCGAGTCAAAGTTTAGGGAATCCCTGCAGCATCTTGATGGCGAACAAGGATTGAGGCTTGCGCGCCGATTGGCAGATCTTCTTCAAAGCGATGAAACTCTTCGATATGTGAAGAGGCACCCGCAGGACTCCCTTCTACGTGCTGTTGAGTCAAATGCAGCGATGATGGGCGATTCACGTGCCAGTAACGCAGTGGCAGTGTCGCTCTCTCATGACGATATGACGTGGATGCGTCAAACTCTTCGAGCGGAAGCGAAAGGAAAGCATATTGGAGCCGTCCTTCGGCTTTTGCAACGTCGCTGCGGGGATATTCTTGTGCACATGAAGAGAGAAGTTGATGAGGCTGGGAAATTTTTTGAAGACTTTGTGCCCGACACGGGAGCGGATTCCATTCTCATGGCGACAACAGAGTGTCTCTCCGCTGTTTCCGATGAGGTCTCGGTAGATTTGTTGGCAGGAGACAGAATTCTTCAGCTTGACGAAGAGAACGAAGTTTTAAGCTTATGGCCGCTCCCTAATGACGAAAATCAAACAAGGACGGTCAGAGTTGAGTTTTGGATCGGTGATGACGATGAAGCGCTGCCAATTGAAGTTCCTCCGACTCAAACACTTGAGGCCCTTTTAGCTCACAGCTCAATCAAGAGATACATCAAATTGTCTAGAGTTGAATTCATACCTCCTCTTTCGCTTCTTCGTCTCGTCCTAAACGACTCCGGGACAATAACGCGACATCCGATTTCTGACCTCTCTCGCCAAGTCGGGCAGTCAGGCGGGAAGTTTGAAATATGCGGGTCCTATCTGTTCGCTCGCATTGACTTTAAACCTCATGTCCTTGCTGAATCGATCAACGTGGGTCCCTTACCACTTTTTCAGCCAGTGACTCCATTGTCTCTGGTTCGATCCTTGAGAGAAGCGGGTTGTTCTCGATCTGAATTCGCTCATACGCTCGTTGTCAGTGCCCTAAATGGCAGAGATGCAGGCACCTTTGAAGCCGAGAGCAAAATCCTGCTCCCCAGTACACTTCTGAACCATCATCTCAATGTCGTTGTTGCGACTGTTCGAGTCAATGTCTCCATCAAGATTCTTTCAAGAGACAGCAGGCTTCTTCGTGAAGCATCCGACATGATGATTCTCCCAACGTATGCTCCATCGCTTCCTTCGTTATCGAAACCTGCACTTGGACTTTGCGATCAAAGTCTTGGTGATGTGTTGATCCAGTCCACAAATTTGCAGCAGTTGGACGATGGAAGCTATGTGGTAGACGGATTCAGCGAAGTTTGTTTTGAGTTTCTTGCTGACGGCGACGTCTTGGTCGAGGTGTTTTTCTGGGAAAGGGGAGGAAGCACGGAGGCAGAGAGAGTACGAATGAATAGCAGGGTGAGTGGTTCAGAAATTTTGCGGGCCGCAGGTGATGCTCTTAAAGGGCGGACAGGACTGGTTTGGATAGAGAGGCGGGGCGAGGAGAGTCCTGTCACTTCAGACGGAGTGGTTGACCTTGTGAACGGGGATTTTATTATCTTCGAGCGTGCCGCCAACGACATGGACGCTGATAATGATGTCTCTGTTCGTGAGGAGTGCGGCGATGTTTCAGTGTTCTTGCTGCAAAGGGGGCATGATGAAGTAGTGGACGGAGTGTTGTCCACAGCACCCTATGGAAAAGAGGAGGCCAAGCAGGCAGTAGCCTCGCTGTTGGGGGTAGGCAATTATGCTATTATGAGTTTGTATGTTGAACGGGACGGCTCCTCCATAGAGGTTTGTGAGGAAGAGAAGTTTCTATTTAAGAACGAGGACCTTGTAGTGTACGACCTTGCTTCCTCTCTAAAAGTGTACTTCTTACAGTGTGGCAGCGAAGACGTGGAAGAAGGCGATGTACCCTCTCGGAAACTGTCGACGGCTGATGCGAAACGATCAGTTGTGAATTCTGTCAAAGGCCTTATGCAAGAAGATATTGCGTATGTGCGAGTTGAGAGGGGGGGGCAGTTGCAGGACGTGGACAATGTCGAATTGGACGAAGGGGACGTGCTCGTTTACGATGTTTTTGTCAACTTGGTTCTGGAAGACGTCGATCAAAGCATGCGGGCAAATGCAATGTTTGCGGCACATGCGACTGCGGAGAGCCTGAGGCGCTTGGCCCTTCAGACGTGGGGATATTCCTTCGATTCTCGTGAAGTTGTTGTCGACGAGCAAACAATCAGAGAGGAGCAAGAGGTCATATTGTCCAATGGGACAATTGTCAAGTTTTCCCCTTGTAGTGCCTCTTGCTTGGCGTTCTAACAGCCACAGTACCTTTTCACTTCCAAGTTGTCATCTTGGGCCAGACCAAGCTCGTTTCTGTCCCACCCTTTCTTTCGCTCAGCGCCGTCAAGTGCCGCCTTGTAATTCAGGTTACTCTTTCCCTCACCCTTGCAGCAAAGTGAATTCGCTGTCCCACTTAGTTTCGAGCTGGACCTCACGTCTTTTACGCAGCTTTTGCCATTTCTTGAGGGCGCTACCCCAGTTGCGATATTGGGCGCCAGTGCCATGGCTTCATCTGTTCGTCGTTTTTTCACATCACTCAAGGCCACGCTTGAAGAAGACATTGATTCTCCTGTTCTTGTTGCTAAGCGAACTGACTTGACATCAGAAAGTGATGGCTCTCGCGGAACCGATTGCGGGATGGGCGGTGAAGGAATGTTTGTTCTCTTTTCTCGTCGACTTGGCAACCTAGTTGCAGTAGTCCTTGATATAGGAGTGTCTGGACAGCGGCTTGAACATGAATTTGCAAAGGAGTACGGTGTCGAGATGACATCGCTTGCTCTCCGGCAAAGGTTTCGAATACACGGCCAGAAGGTCCTCAAAGCGGCGTTGAAGAGTGAGCAAGTTGTGGATCTGAAGAAGATCTCGGGCGGAAAGGCTGTTTTTGAGGCTTGAGAAGATGACGGTGCTAAATTGTAAAGTCTGCTGTTTTTAAGTCTCAGTGGGGGTCATTTTGTATGACAAGTGGATGGCCGGACCATGTTGTGACACAATCTTAGGGTCACGGGTGTCACGTCGCCCTGAAACACTGGTCTCTAAATTCCAAGCTAAGCAGTCACTGTTGGGCATCAAATGCAGCAGGAAGCGAAGACAAGACTAGAAACGAAGGGAAGCGAGGAGACGAGGAGCGACGAAGACTCCTTGGATCCACAAACCGTCTTCAGTGCCTCTTCATATCTCCCGAAAATAGGCAGTCAATGCAGCGATCACGACTTGCGAAGATCTTCGCTTCACTGGCGCTTCTCTGCGCCGCCGTGGCCTTGATTGTGGTGAAAACAAGGGAGGCTGATGAGCAGTCGTCTCTGCTGTCGTCTTTATTTTCGACAACATCGTCTGAAGCTCGCGTCGAGGTAAAGCGATCTGTGTCCAACGGAAAGCGCTACATTGTCTCCTTTGATCCGTCGCTTTCGACTGGATTTCTTCAAGACGCAGCAGCGCAGCTTCGTTCCTTGGAATGGTTTTCGTTTGGCCTCGTTAAAGCTGTTATTGTAGACGGCGCCGACGTGGAGAAAGTTGTTGCAGTGTTGAAGAACTCCAAAGTTTCTTCTGGAGTGAGTATCAACGATTTGGTTATCGCCATTGAAGAAGATACGATGTTCGATTCAATTCGCTTCATTTTGACCAAGCAGTATTGAGATCGACCAACCCTTGTCCATTCCCGGTCGATATCCGAATGCATGGGGCATCGATCGCATTAATCAGCGGAACCTACCACTCGACGACAACAGCGCCATGGTCGGTGACGGCACTGGCGTTAATGTTTATGTCATTGATTCTGGCATCCTCACAACCCATCAAGAGTTTGGGGGACGTGTTCGGCCCGGTTATTCAGCTATTGGCAACGAGAACGATTGGGTTGACTGCAATGGGCACGGCACACATGCCTCAGGGACAATAGGTTCATCAGAGGTTGGCTTGTTCTGATCTATGAGGGGGATCCACTGTCGGCGTTGCCCCCAACGTCAATCTTATCCCCGTGCGCGTGTTTGGCTGCGAAGGTGGTAGTCCTACGTCAGTAATTATACGAGGTATTCAGTGGGTCGCGAACAATGTTGTCCATCCAGCCATTGTCTCCATGTCGTTGGGAGGACCTGTAAGTGTTGCTTTAGATAGTGCTGTCAAAAGTTTGCAAGCGATGTTCGAGAACTGAAGCACCAGGTTTGCTAGATCTCGGCGTCACCGTGGTCGTCTCTGCAGGAAACAGCAATAAGGACGCATGTCAGAGTTCTCCTGCCCGCTACCAGGGCTCCATCACTGTCGGCGCTTCAGATATCACAGACTTATATGCCTCGTTCTCTAACTACGGACCCTGTGTCGATATCTTCGCACCAGGCGTGGGCATCAACTCGTCAGTTTCTTCGTCAAACGTCGCCTACAATGTTTACAGCGGCACGTCAATGGCAGCTCCTCACGTTGCAGGTAGAGTTCCCTCATTATTATTTTTCTTTCAGACTGTCGTTTTCATGTCATCAACTGACAGTGCTCCAGGTGTAGCTGCACTCTATGTGCAGGCACATCCTCTTGCAGCCCCTTCCGTTGTCGCTGATGCAATTGCCTGCGCCTCAACCAAAGGAGTTGTAAAAGGAGAGCGCAATCTGCCAACTTCTCGCGACCTCTTGCACAGCATCTTTGCCAACTGCAGTCATGATTTCCCTCTCCGTCCGGTTCCCGCGGTGGGCTTTCCTCGTCTTGACGTCACCTATGCTACTTTCAATGGGTCTTTTGGACCAGGGGACACGATCCATTATCTACCGGTCAATTTTGGACGCGATGTGGCAAATGGATCTACAATCCAAGTTATTCTGACAGTCCCTTCGAACGCTGACTTTGATATCCGCCTTTATGCGTATGATTTCTCAAGAGGAGGGATCACTGATACCCTTGCTGCATCCGAGACTGAGGCAACCCCCGAGTTGTTCCAATTTGTAACTACCGACAACTCCAATGTTTACGTCGTCGTTGTTAGCCGCTACTTGGGCGAGGGGAAGTACTTTGCTGAGATCGGCGTAAAGCTTGCACCAGAGATACTTCCTCCCCCCAGGGTTGTTGGACACACAAGTTCACTGGACAGGCTGCTGACTTCAGATTCCAATCCTGAGGCAACACACCCACTTTTTGGCGCGACTACCCCCCAGCCAGGCCAGATTGTGCAGGCTTTTCTTCTTTCCATCGGTACCTTTGACCTAACGTTGGAAGGTCTAGCAAATGACGGAGTGACTTGGACAATTCTTGACTCTTGTACAGCGCCCCCCGATGTCATCCGATTCGTTACTTTTGGCGTGTCTTTGCCTCAGCCGGTGCGGCTGAAGGCAACCCATCGTTCTGGAATTCATCTTTATACCCTGTTCTGGTCTCTTGTTTCTGCAATTGATCCGAGTACGGACACCCCGTCTCCAACTATAGCGCAAACATCGCTCGCCCTCGAGTCATCAACTCCAATCGAATCGTCTTCGTCACAGGCTCCCTCCACATCAGCCTCGTCGTCGACTTCCGTCGGCTCTTCGACTCCGGCTCAAACGTCAAGTCCGGCTGGGTCGCCGCCACCGAACGGATCATCGCCGTTGCCGTTGCCTCCTATTGGCTCTTCACCTTCCAGTAATCAACCGTCTCCTTCAGTTCTCGTTGTTCTTTCGGGCTATCTGAATCGAACCGGGGATGAGATGACCTTCTCAGTAATGGAGGGACAGTGGGTGCCTGGTCAAACGTACTTTGATGCAAATCTGGAAAGCTCTGCTGAATCTAATGTTGATTTCAATTTGCAATTTCGATATGGAACCGACATTCTACAATGGTTTACTGCCAATTTGAGCAGCTCGAAGGGACTGAACAAAAGCATCACATTTTTCAGTCCATTTAGCACTGATGCTGTTCAATTCCGTTTCGTGGTCACATCTCAACGCGGGGCTGCCAGCTTTAGTTTGAATTATTCCATTTATCTTAATCCCAACGCCCCACCTATCTTGAGTCCGATTGGGAGCGTCTTTCTTGAGCCCATAGCCTCTTTCGTTGCGCCTACGCATGTTCTTGCTTCTGATGTTTTGACCAATGCGGGCCAGAGCATTGTTTTCCCTCTAATGGGTGGAGCAGTATTTCTCGGACGTGTTGCTTTCAACCTCACCCTCATTGGGCCCATTGATGCTGACTTTGCTATTGTTTTATATGCTAGGCCCGACATGTCCGCTGTTCCAATACCCCTGCAGAGGGCTGACGGCCCATCAGCAACTGAGAAGCTGGTTGTGAGAATGCCGTTCCAATCAGTGCCCATGTCCTACGAAGTCCTCATTATTTCAAACTCGGGCAACGGCTCTTTTGAATTGCACGGCCAAGTGCAGCCTGTCCAACCTTCGGACGCTAACCCTGCTATCCTTGACGCGGCTTTGACATCTCAAGGTTCATCACTCATTGTTCCTCTTCGAAATGGTCAGAATATTCCAGGAGGATCCCTTTTCAACGCGCGATTGAATGGGCCAATCAACTCTGATTTTGACATCAGTCTCGAATTTGTAGTTCAGACTGACCCCGTCTCCATTTTCACCGCAGCTATTGGAGGAACTCGATCGTCGAATGAGTCACTTGACTTTTTGTCACCGTTTGGAAACTATCCCGTCTCTTTTCGCCTCCGTATCTCTTCCTACCGAGGAACCGGTAGCTTTACTCTCTACTTTGCAGTTCAGACACCCCACGATCACCCCGCCGTGTTCTTGCCATCACCTTTTCTACAACCTGCTGTACCCGTTTTGCCTCCAGCGACTGCTTGGGTTCATTTTGACTCCAGTATTGACCAGGATTCCCAGGTGTATGTACAGCTGAATCTCACGGATGCGGAGGGCCCAACTGTCGGCCGCTTTGTATTCGAGCTTGAATTGACTGGCACTCCTTCGCTTCTTGACTTCGACTTAGGGCTCCAGGCGCGAGTCAGTGGCACGTCCGAATGGTTTACGCTCGGTGCATCTGTTGGAATATCCTCTAATGAGACAATTCTTGTGCGATCACCGTTTGAGACTGGCCTCGGACTGCACTATCGCGCAGGAATTGCGGCAGTAGATGGAAAGGGTCATTTCCGTCTGCGGTACCGATGGGAGCGCATATCTTCCGCCCCTTTACAGCAGATGTTTTCTGGCAATATGTCTGCTGGCGTGGAGCAGATATTTTCGCTGCTTAATGGATTCTTTATTCCTTCGGGTTCTGCATTTGGGCTTTCAATAACGACTGCCCCATCTGTTCTTACTTTTGACCTCCGGCTTCACTTCAATGCAGCAACAGAACCTAGCACTACTTACACATGTGCAATCGCAGCATCGCCGACTTCAAACGAATCTCTGACGTTTGTGTCCCCATTCTTCAAAAACTACGTCTCCTTCTCGGTCAGTGTCACTTCATTCTCTGGGTCCGGACCCTTTTCTGTTTTAGCTCTCATATCAGTTCCAGACATTGTCGAGCGGCCTGACCCCCCTTCCATCACGACCAGACCAGTCGAATCCCCTGACAGGCCGTTCCAAGATATCGGAAGTGCCGCTCTCCACGTAGCCAGCTCTCCGCGTGTAAGCTTTGATCTGATCAGCAACACTACGTTTGGGAGGGTCGTGATTGAAGTTGTCACAGAAGGACCTCCTCCACCTGTCAATTTTGATCTTTACCTGGAGGCCAAAGTGCTCGGGACTTCCGACTGGTTTGTCTTAGATTTGGCAAAGACAAGCAATGCATCAGAGCATATTTTATTGCGGAGCCCTTTTCTCAACCTCCCTCTCACATTTCGCGTCGTTGTTGTCGCCTCTGCTGGCCATGGCGATGTCGTCGTACGTGCAAGGTGGCAGCAGCTGGTTGATGTTCCTATTTTTGTAACACCTCCACCGGTGACCCCACCTTCGTGGGTAACTGCGCCACCAGTTGGGTCAACAGCCCTTGTGGAGACGACACCTTCAATCGGAAGCACGCCTCCTTCCACTACGACATCTCCCACTTTGAGCTCAACACCAACTGGGTCGTTTCCTCATGTGCCTGGGACAACACCCCCCAGTTCGTTGCTAAATCCAAATGGCTATCAGCTCTTTCGCGGTTCTCTTAATGGTCCATTTGACTCTTTTTTGCAACCTTTTGGCCCACTTCCGGGAAATTCTGTTGTGTACGCGGCCCTGGAGGGCCCCAGCGAGGAAAGGGTCGATTTTGATCTATTCCTAGAGGAAATGAGCATTGCAGGGTGGATTGAACGAGCACGTTCGAGTGGAGCACATACGTTTGAATCGCTGCGATGGAGCGTTCCTGCGAATGCAACTATTGGGCCTCTCCGCTTTAGAGTTTTCTGCTTTGTAGGGGCAGGGCGCTTTGATCTAGCAGTTCGCATAGATTTACCAATCCAAAGCGGCGCGCCTGTTCCATTGATTCAACATTTCGAGGGCGACTTCGATGCGGTGCAGCGCGCCAACTCATTTGTCATTGCGCATGGCGACAGAATTAGCGCAAATCACGTCATCCTTGTCGAAATGTCTGGCCCGCCCAGGTCAGACTTCGACATCTACCTTGAAGCTCAAAGCCAGCAGCTTGGGGTCTGGACGGTTGTGCGATCTTCGACCTCTGATGGATCCAATGAATCGATTGCGTACAGAACTATTGCTGAAGCTGTGTTGTATCAAGTCCGTATCGTCGCGTTTCGATCCGGAGGACACTTTGCATTAGCCGTTACTGTGATTGCGCCAATGAAAACGGCACAAGCAAGGCGGTTGCTGCAGTCTCCAAGCGAAGGTTACGACAAGGAGATTGTGTTCGAAAATGTCCTTCAAACAGAGCGCGCAGTCACCCTTCCTCAAGCTGCCCCGTCAACGTGGCACGCTTTTGAAGTGAAGGGAGCGGGAGGAATGATGATAGATGGCGTCATGGAGACTTTTGACGAAGGAGTATGGCATCAGACAGGACTCCTGCAAGAGGGTCGCATTCAGTTTCGAGAGGGAAACCGTAAGAATTTGAGAAGACTTGTTCTCAACAATCATTCTGGGCAAAGTGTTCGCATCAAAGTTCTCAAAGTGTCCACGAACTAATCGAGATGTCAAACTGACTAGTACAGAGAAGGAACCCATCTGTTTAGAGATATCATGATTGCACTGCTCTTTTGTTTTCCTGTTTCGTGTTCTTTTCTTTTGTCTAGCTTCACCCGCAGGCTTTCTAGCTTTAACTGAAGTCTCTTGAGCTTTCTTTGATATATCTTTAACTCTCTCTTGTTTTTCTGGAGGATGAGAAACCACTCCAAGTTACGAATTCGTTAAAAATGAGTTCATGATTCAAAAATGGCAACATTTCAGAGAGTTTTAGCGTTTAGGGTTAATTCAGAGGTGCAGCAGCATCCGGCTCGAACGGCACGATGGATCATAGTTCCGGATAATCTTCGAGGTAGAGATCGAGAGCCTTAAGCTCACTGACGTCTCGTTACGACTTCCAGCTGTCGTAGTCAGATCCCCAACCGTCCCACCTATTGAGGAATCGGATGGCTTGCAGGGAGCGACGACGACCTTGAAATTTGTGTTTGACAACGACAAAGTACTCACTGTGTTTACGTATTAGAAAAATCCAAAGGCGTTTGTTTTAGACTCTCATAATCCTCGAATTTTTATTTGATTTATCAGAATTACATACTAAAACTGTGTGTGGACATATTGGATAACGCCAACGGCGTTAGTGATTATCATAACTAAAGTTATGATCGGTGGGGAAGCGGAGGTGCGATGTTTTGGAAGTTGCTCTTTGTCGTTTGGGGGTGTTTGCTGCTGCTGTTTCTGGTGGAGGCGGGGGCTCGGCGACGGGGAGGGTGCGCTTGTGGGCGTCGACGATTCTGAGGATAGTTGTGGCTGTGTTTTGTTGGCCACCGGAGAGGCGAGCGCTTAGGTGAGGGGGATGTTTACTCACATGCCAATGTCTACACGGCGCTCACGTTACAAATTTTTCGAACGTCAAAACATTTTCTAAAAATATTTTCACGTGTCAATTCGCTCAAGGGACTCAATGCGGGTCAGGCGGGACGGGTGGAGGCGGGACGGGGGGCGCTTCATGCGGAGTCGCGTCGTCATCGTCGTGGGCGTTGTG
>JAIYDP010000208.1 GCA_027487435.1 Verrucomicrobiaceae bacterium
CCCCCCCCCCTCCCCCCGACCCCCCACAGAGCCCCCCCCCCCCCCCCCCCGCTGTTGTCAACCCCTCTTGCAGAGTCTGCCGCCCCTGCGATCGCGATTGAGGGTGCGACGACCCTCACCACCCCCCTCCTCAACGCCGAGTCGATGGAGACCGAAATCGTCGCGCTGGAGCTGTGGGAGGGGCTGTCAAAGTCCTGTCCCCCCCCCCCCCCCCGTGTGTTGTGACTCGAAGCGTCGAACCACTTGATCATGGTGCGGGAGGGGGCTATCCCCGCGCTATCGGCTACTTTAAAGTCGTTTTTAAAGTCGTTAAGGCACAAAGTCCTTGCCGCGTCAACGCTCTCAGACCTTTGCATCCCAAGTGCACCACCCCCCCCCCTCATTTTGCGCTGACGCAGGCAGTGGAAAACCACCGCGCGGTGGTTGAAGCTGACGGCGTGCCGCTTTTAGTTAACCTCGCGAGCCACTACTGCGAGGACATTCGCGTCTACGCCGCCCTCGCCATCGCGCGCATCGCGTCCACTCGTTCGGCGCTCTCTTCTTTTCCTAACCGCTAAAAGCCGCCTACTCTCGCCAGTTTGTTATCTCCAACGCCATCCCCGCGTTAACAGCCATGGCTGCAAGTTCAAAACAAATCCTACAGCGCGCCGCCGTCCAAGCGTTTGTAACCCTCGCCATCGACCGTCCCCCCCCCCCGCGTCGCCCCCCTCACCCCCCCGTAGCGGACAACCAGCTCAACATAGCGCGCGATGGACCCCTCCCCCACATCATCCGCCTCGCGCGCAGCCCGAACGACTTCATCGAGACCCAGGCCACCCTCGTCCTCGCGCGCGTCGCCGAGTCCCGTGCGCTCCTTTTCGCGGCTGTTAATTTAAGTTTCGCAGGGCTCAACCGGCCGAAGCTGTTGTTCATGGGGGGGTTTAAGCCGCTGCTGTACAACGCGCAGTACAGCGTAGACCCCGAGGTGAAGAAGGCGTCGCTCAACGTCGTGGGGACGCTCTTTTCGACCAAAAAAGCACGCACGGACGAGCTTGTGCGCAAGGCCGTCGCAAAGTTCAAAGCGGGGCTTAAAAGTGCATCCTCTTCGCCCTGATGGCGCTGACTTGGCGCAGACAGGCGGGGGGCGCCTGATTCTTTAAACAAGAAGTCGTCAATGAAGGGGATGCTCGACACGGAGGGGCCGGGGGGCAAGTGGAAGGACCGCAAGGCGAAGGACGCGGCAGCAGCGGCGAAGGATGCGGCCGCGGAGGGGGGGGGCGCGCCGGGGTCGCCAACTCCAGGGGGTGGGGATGGGGTTGGGAGTGGAGGGGGTGGGGATGAAGGGGGCGGGGGTGAGGAGGGGACGCCGAAGAATCCGCGGCGGCTTGCGTCGACGGGGCGGTTGGCGAGCATGCGGTCGCAGGCGAAGTCGAACGGGGTGCAGGTGACGACACTCAACAGGGTGCAGTCGGTGCAGGTCAAAATGACGAGCTCGCCGTTCAGGAGCCCCGCATTGCCGGGGCGGGTGACGCGCTCCGAGGTTTTGAATTTATTTGGGGGGGGGCATGACGGCCGCAGCTGGACGATGATTCGGAGGAGGACTGAGTGCGGTGTGTGGAGTCTCGCTGTTTGTTTCTTGCGTTGGGGTAGCCGAACGAGAGTTGTATACGATACATAGAAAAGATGTATCGCCGAGTATACAGGTCAACCATCTCCCGGCAACGACGCCCCCGCGTCCCATTCGGACCCGCTCTTCGTGAAATCTCAACTCTGGGATTTACGTTTGGGATGGGTTCTGGACAGCGACACCAAATCACACCTCCCTCGAAGCGGCCACTCCCATGCCAGCATGCCTCTCATAGCTCTCCTTCCTCTCACTCCGCCTGCGCCCCCCTCGACATCGTCATTGATGCTCAATATTACTTAACATATTTTTTATATCTTTGTTAAACTGACATCCAATGTCATGATTGTGACCGTCCTCCTGCTCATCGGATCGGCCGCAGCTCAAGGTCCTTTAGTCCTTCGAATTCTCAATCAACAGATCTCTCCATGGTCCTCTCTTCCGTTTCAGGTCCTGGCCTTGCTGGTTCCACAGCTGGCGTCGCAACGTCCCTCACCGTCACCGCAAGAGACATCTACTCCAACCTCTTCACAACCGGCCAAGTCCAAGCCCTCCCCCGCCGTCATCTCCCCCCCCCCCCCCAGGAGACCCTCGTTGTCGACCTCATTGGAGCGACAACGATGTTCTCCTTCCAAGCCTTCTGCCAGCTCAACACCGACCGCTCCACCTACGCAACTCCCTTTTTCACAACCCTCGCAGGCTTCTACACTCTCCGCTTCCGCTTCCTCTCCCGTATCCCCGCCCCCCTCCCCCCAACTCCCCAGCCGGCGGCCTCAACGCCTCCTACTTCGACAACGCCTGGCTCGACGGCACCCCCTCCCTCCGTCGCGTCGACGGCCCCATCTCCTTCGACTGGGGCCTTGGCCCCGTCGCCCCCTCCTCCTCCGACCTCGCCTCTGTCCGCTGGGAGGGCAAATTCCGCCCCGCCGTGACGGGCCTCCATTCCTTCCTCCTCGCGGCCGACGACGGGGCGCGGCTCTACTTAATGAATTCGCTCGTTGTTAACTCGTGGGACTTGCAGACGCCGCGAACAATGATGTGACCGTCCCTCTGCGCGCGCTTCTGACCCCCCCCCAGAGCGACGCTTGACGCGATTGCGGGGCGCTATTACGACGTCGTGTTGGAGTACGTCGATCGCTTCGGTCGCACACTTCGCTTGTTTTTAAAAGTTAAAGAGCGTAGGTCCGGCGTCTGTTAACTTCAACTTTTCCGTCGACGGGTCTCCCCCCCTCCCCGTCCCAACCGACCGCCTCTTCTTCTTCCGCGAGCTCGCAACAACCCCCCCCCTCCACGTCCTCCCAGCCAAACCCCCCTTCCAACCCTTTCATGACCCCCCCCCCCTCTCTCCCCAGGCCCCGCCGTCGCCTCTACCTCCTCCATCGTTTTGGCCCCCCCCCAGCTTACCGCCGGCGTCCCTGCGCGCTTCGTCTTCACCTCCCGCGACGCCTTCGGCAACCCCCGCTCAAATTTCTCCGACGCTTTTTCTGTTACATCCACAGCCCCCACCCCCCTCTCTTTCACCCCCTCCCCCCTCGGCAACGGCTCCTATGAGGTCTTTGCCGCATTCACCCGCTCCGCCGCTTTCTCCCTCGCCGTCACCCTCGCCGCCGCCCCAATCGCCGCCTCCCCCGCCGTCGGCGCTGTCGCCACCGCCCCCACCTCCCCCCTCGGCACCGTCGTCATACCCCCCCCCTCTCCCGTTACTTCAGGGCGCGTATTCGCGTTTACGGTGTCTGCCCGAGACGAATTTGGCAACGCGCGAACGGACGCGGCGCTGCCGCTCGTTGCCATCCTCACGTCCCCCTCTGGCGCTCAGGTTGCTGCCGCGGCGATCACCGCGCCCGCAGGCTCGGGGGGGGGGGTGTTTGTTGGCACCGCAACGACGGTAACGACGGGACTCCACACAGTCGACGTTTTGTTATCTTTGTCGCATTGCGCCGGGTCACCATTTGCAGTCAATTCGCGCTCGGGTAAGGGAGGGGGTTTGTTGGAGAGAGGGGGGGGGTTGCGCAGATGGCTGTAACGGTTTAACAGCCGTAGGCTCTGTTTGCGCGTTCACGTCGTCGGTGACAGGCGCGGGGCTGACGCTCCTCACAGCTGGCGTCGTCACGTCTTTTACGTTAACCGCGCGCGACTCGTACGGCAACCCGCGCGGCACCGGCGGCGACCTCTTCCGCGTGACGTTTAGCGGCCCGTCAAGTTTGACAGCGTCAATCACGGATTTAAATAACGGCGCGTACGGCGCCGCCCTCACCCCAACCGCCGCGGGGACGTACGTCGTCTCGCCTACCGTCGCGGGCACCCTCCCCCTTGCTGCGACGGCGGGGCTGAGGGCGTTTGTGGTGGCGGGTTGGAGAGGGGGGGGGGGGGGGTTTATTGTGAAGGCGCGCCATGTGCGACGACGTCGGTTGTGACGGGAGTTGGGCTGTCTGTGGCCACAATTGGCGTCGCTTCGCGCTTTTCAATCACCTGCCGCGATGCCTCCGGCAACGTCCGCGACGTAGGGGGGGGGGTCGTTTCAATGAGCGTCGCATCAGTCCCCGTCAGCGCAGGCCGCCCCTCGTTTCTCCCCTCTGGCGTCGTCGACAACTAGTAATCAACCCTCCCCACACTACCTGACCCCCCCCCCCCCCCCCAGCTACATCCCCTCTAAGGCCGGCACAGCCTCCCTTGCCGTCTCCCTCGGCGGCAACGCTCTCGCAGGGTCGCCCTTCTCCGTCGCCGTGCGCCACATAGGCCCTTGTCAAACCTTGTCAACGATGACAGGCGGGTCACTCACCCTCCTCACCGCAGGAGTTCCCGCCACTTTTACGATCACCGTCCGCGACCTCAACGGCGACAATTTCGCAACGCCAAGCGCTTATGGCGTTTTTGTTGCAGCTTCGCTCGCCGCGACGGGGGGGGGGGGCGGGGGGTTCGCGTCGTGGATTTAACAGACGGGACATGGGTCGGGTCTTTTACACCGACGGCCAGCGGCGCGCATCAGCTCAGCGCCGTCTTTTTGACTCGTAAGGGGGGGGGGGGGTCTGGTCATTCCGTTTGTTATCTTTTGTCTTTTTGTGTGGTCAAGCATTTCTCACCCCCCCCCTCAGAAGGCGCGCTATGGGCGACGTACTATGGCGATGGCCTCCTCACAACCCCCTCTCTCAACCGCCTCGACCCCCCCCCCCCGTTCGATTGGGGCGGCGCCGCGCCGATGGGGGTGGGTTCAGCAGACATGTTCAGCGCGCGATGGGGGGGGTGGTTTCTGGCCGACACGAGCGCGACACACACTTTTGAGCTAACAGCTGATGACGGCGCTCGTTTATATTTAGCCGACGCGACTTTGATCGACGCGTGGACAACCGCACCGCTAACAGCTGTTAGCGCCACAGTTAGTCTGACCGCATGTGAGCGACTCTACACCAACCCCTCACCTAAAGAATTTACACCATTTTTGTTTATTCGAGCAAACTCACCCCCCCCCCCCCTTCCAGCGACCATCTACTCCCTCCGCTTGGACTATCGCGAGGACTACGGCGCCGCCCGCGTAGGCCTCACCTTCAGCGCGGGGGGCTCTATGCCGCAGCCCATTTTAACAAGCCGTTTATTTTACACCGCAACGCACATTGGGGGGTCCCCCTACTCAATATCGATCCCAACGGGTGCCAAATTTTTAAAAATAAATGCGTTTGACCCCTCCCCCCCCCAGGCGCCGTCTGCGCGTCTACGTCTTCTCTCCAGCGCGCCGTTGCGACATCGCTAACAGCGGGGGCGTCGTTAGCGTTTACAATCACCGCGCGCGACATGTTCTCAAACGCCTTAACAGCTGGTGGGGCGACGTTTTTAACCGTCGCGCGCACCCTCGGCCTCACCTCCTCTTACACCCTCCCCACCGACCTCACCAA
>JAIYDP010000161.1 GCA_027487435.1 Verrucomicrobiaceae bacterium
AAATTCAAAATCCGCTCTGTTCTTACCTGCGAATCCAAGCGCGGCTGCTGCATCAAATGCTACGGCCTCAACTTGGCCTCCTGCAAGCCTGCGAAAATCGGCGAAGCAGTCGGCATCATCGCGGCTCAGTCGATCGGCGAACCGGGAACTCAGCTCACCATGCGTACCTTCCACGTCGGTGGTGTGGCCGCATCTTCCTTCAAACAGCCGATCATCCATGCCAAAAACGATGGACGACTCGTTTACAAAGACCTCCGCGTCGTCCATTCGAAAGAAGGATGGGTTGTTCTCAACAAAAACGGCACGGTATCCGTTCGCGACAGTGAAGGCCTCGAACTCGAAAGCCACCCGATCATCATTGGTTCGGTCATTCCCATTCAAGACGGCGACGACTTGAAAAAAGGAGCGATCATCGCCCAATGGGATCCCTACAGTGTGCCCATCCTCACCGAGAAGACTGGTAAAGTTGCTTTCCGTGACATGATCAAGGGTATCACCGTGCAAACGGAGACTGACAAAGAGACGGGCAAAAAAGGCATGATCGTTACGGAACACAAAGAAGATCTGCATCCGCAGGTCATCATCCACGACGAAAATACCAACGATATTCTCGGTAGCTATTCCATTCCCGTTGGTGCTCGCCTCTCCGTTAAAGAGGGCGAAGTCGTTGCCGCCGGCACGCAGCTCGCCAAGACTCCGCGTAAGATCGCCCGCACCAAGGACATCACCGGTGGTCTTCCCCGTGTGGCAGAACTTTTCGAAGCACGTAAGCCAAAAGACGCCTGCGTCATTGCCAAGATCGACGGAATTGTTTCGTTCGGAAATAACATCCGTGCCAAAAAACGCGTCATCGTTACCGATCCAGAATCGGGCGAGGAAATGGAACACCTTGTCCCCATGGGCAAGCACATCATTGTTGCCGAAGGCGATACCGTATCCCGTGGAGATCATCTCACCGAAGGTTCGGTTTCACCCGAAGACCTCTTGGAAGCTTGCGGTGCCCGCGAGTTGCAAGAGCACCTTGTCAACGAAGTGCAGTCCGTGTACCGCGTCCAAGGCGTGGAAATCAATGACAAGCACATCGAAGTCATCGTCCGTCAAATGCTGCGTAAGGTGAAAATCACCGAGCCAGGAGATGCTGACGATTTCCTCTGGGGCGACCAGGTCGATAAGACGACCTTCCAACGCATCAATGACGAGATCATTGCTCGCGGTGGTAAGCCTGCCGAAGGCGAGCCGGTCCTACTAGGTATCACCAAAGCCAGCCTTGAGACGGAGTCCTTCATCTCTGCCGCTTCCTTCCAAGATACGACCCGCGTCCTAACCGAAGCATCGACCCTTGGAAAAGTGGACTACCTGAACGGATTTAAAGAAAACGTTATCATGGGTCACCTCATTCCCGCTGGCACAGGATTCATGCGCCACCGCGAAGTGGAAGTGGAGTTCACTGTTGAAGAACCAGAACCCATCTATGTCCCGTCTGATGAAGACGGCGACACGGACGACGTTCCCTTCAGCAAAGAAAGCAACGAGGCAATCATCTAAGCCACAAGCTTCTAACGGAAATCATTTCTACACAAAAACGCCCTTCCTCTGAAGGGCGTTTTTTGTTTGTCTCTCACACACAAGAAATTTGACATGAGCACTTTCCCTCGAAAAAAGCACATCCTCCTCATTCTGGTATCGTTCTTTTTTGCATCGATGAGCGGAATTTTCGCCAATGACAGCGAATACTACGCAAGCGGAAATCAGATCATCCCGCTTCAAGAAACAGAAATCTCGGTCAAAAAGGAAGTCCTCACACTGAAACGAATCAAAAACGACAAAGTCCGCATCACCGTGGACTACATTTTTCACAATCCCAATAAAGAAAAGACCATCCTCATGGGATTTGAAGCAGGCTCGCCATCTGGAGGCGCAGATCGAACACCGCGAAAAGGAGAGCATCCTTACATCGAAAAATTTCGCGTCACCTGCAATGGTAAGGCGATATCTCACAAAGTTTCCATATTCAGCTTATCTGATCTCCCGGAAAAAGCCACTAGGCCTCATTACACCTTGGATGATCTCAAGAAGCAGCAGCCTCTTCCTGTGATCGATAACCCCGAGGATACTTATTTTTTTTACGCCTATCACTTTCCTGCCACCTTTCCCACAGGCGATACTCAAGTCACGCATACTTACGACTATGCGATTTCTGGCTCGGTTTTTACGCACACCGAAATCGACTACTTGCTCACTCCCGCATTGCGCTGGGCGAACAAACAAATCGATGATTTTACTCTCATCATCGATCTCGGAAAATTCCAACACTACCATATAACCCCGAACTTTTTCGACGACCTGAAATCTTGGACATCGCAAGGAAGAGTCAAGTGCAGCATGGAGAATGTTACGAATGAGATCACAGAAGAAACACACAAGCTCATGACCGTCTATCAACACCAGGGTAGCATTACTTTTCACGCTAAGAATTTCGTGCCAAAGGGTGAACTCGACATGATAGGGTTTAACAATCAAAGCCAAAATCCCACACTCGACGTGGCAGTTATGGAACTATCGCTGGCTTACCTTCCCTACCTCGAGGGCAAGAGCCTCAAAAATCCATTTTCTCGCAAGGTTCTCGAAAATCTGCCCTACGCACGACGTGGCTTTGTTTTCCAAAATGCCGAACTCAAGGCATTCTACGAAAAGCAGCCATGGTATCTACCCGATCCCGACTACAAAGATGTCGCCATCACGGCAGAAGAGCAGCAATGGCTCAAAGAACTCCGCGCTTTGAAGATTGGCTCGTGAAAAAAAATCAGATTTTCTCTTGCAGGATTCCCGCACGAGCGATACAACATCTCCCGTCACCCCAAAAAACATTTTCTTATGACAACGGCACTCACAACATCATCGGCTGCATCGCTCTCTGCGCAGAGCGCTGGCTGGATGAGTGCGGCGTAAGAGGGATCATTCACGAAAGCACCTGCTTCAGGTTGTTGTTCAAGTTCCACCAAGACATCGCTTCACAAAGCTAGTCAGCGATCATTCCGCCTAGGGTCAATTTACGCCCTTTCATCACATTTCCTCATGGGAAACGTGTGTACCGCTTGAACCAAGATTCGGCAAACTACGCCGCAATCACAACAACCTCGAATTATGAAATCACTCCATCGACGAACGCTGCAAGAAATGAAATCTCTCTGCAAAGAAATCCACCCAGAAGACGGCATCCCACCGCATCTTCTCAAACGCAAACAACAACATCACACACCCAACGCCGCGCGTGCCAACCAATACTGCAAAGCCGCGCAGCGCGCCCTCGACGCTGGTCTCGCTAGCGTCTGTGGCGATGAACGTCTCAAATCACTCCACATCCTCTCCGTAGAACTACAGCACAAAGGCTCGTCCCTGCTCGTCATCATCGCCGCACCGGATCCCGATGTCCGCGCGATGGCTGAGCTAGAGCAGACCTTGCAAAAGGCCTCTGGCCTGCTGCGTTCCGTAGTTGCCATGGACATCCAACGCAAACGCACCCCACACCTCACCTTCCGCGTGGTGCCTGAAACATAAAACCCCAGAGAGCCCCGTGCCGCTGTGTCTCACAACTGGCACGGGGTTCTCTACCTCTCACTCCTCATCCCCATCGTATGAATCTCATCAATGAAACGACTCTCCTCGAGGCCGGTTGGCTTCCGGGGCCAGAAATCGAAACCATGTTAGCAGCCGTCCAGGACATGCACGCCCGCGGCATCCATGACCCCAGCTATGCGCTGAAACTCTTGCGCCGACAATTCCCCTTGCCCGATCGCAAATTACGTCTGCGCGAGGAACCAACCCCTCTCGCCCAAGCGATCTTCGCCACCAGCGACCTCGACGCCAAAAACATCGGGGCCGTGCAACGTTGCATGGAACCTCTGCTCCGCGTGCCAGTGGTGCAGAGCGGTGCCATCATGCCGGATGCCTGCCCCGCAGGAAATGCCCCCGCAAACATCCCCGTCGGCGGCATCATCGCCGTTCACAACGCCATCATTCCTAGCGCGCACAGCGAAGACATCTGCTGCTCGATGTATGCCAGCTTTTATCAATCGAACCAAAGCGTTGGCGAGGAACTCGATGCCCTCATGGCCTGCACGCGCTTCGGCCAAGGCGGTCGCAAAGAAGAAGACTGGGTCGCCCATCCTGTGCTAGACGAACCCGTTTGGGACAATCCCTTTTTGCACGGACTGCAACGCCATGCCGCCATGCACCTTGCCGATCAAGGCGACGGCAATCACTTTGCCTACCTTGGTGAAGTCGAGTTCACCCCCGAGCAATCGCAAATCTTGCAACAAAGCGGACACAGCGAGCTGGCACAAAGCCTAGCAAGCCATCAAGGAAAATGGAAAGTGCTCATCACCCATCATGGCAGTCGCGGACTCGGCGCCCACCTTTACAAGCGCGGCCAAAAAGCCGCCGAAAAACATACCGCCAAAGTTGCTACAGGCATTCCCGAAGCCGCGTGTTGGCTCGATTTCGCCAGCGACGATGGCCTCGCCTACTGGCAAGCACTGCAATACATCAGTCGATGGACCAAAGCCAATCATCAGTGCATCCACCAAGCCTTTGCCGAAAAATTGAACACCTCCATCGCCGCATCCTTCGGCAACGAGCACAACTTTGTCTGGAAACGTGGCGACACCTTTTACCACGGCAAAGGCGCCACCCCCGCTTGGCCCGATGAAAAGAACCGCCCAGCATTGGGCTTGATCCCGCTCAACATGGCCGCGCCCATCCTGCTTGTGCTCGGCAAAAACAATCAGCAATTCCACAGCTTCGCGCCCCACGGAGCAGGGCGAAACCTCTCCCGCCGCGCCGCCACTCGACCCTACCTGGACAAACAAGGGCAACTCAGCCGCAAGGACTTGGAGCGACTCGTCAGCAGCCAAACTCCCGGGCTGGACATCCGCTGGTGGCATGGCAAAGCCGATCTCAGCGAAACGCCCCTGGCCTACAAATCAGCGGCACAAGTCATCGAGCAAATCAAACACTTTGCCCTCGCAGACATCCTTGCCGAAATCCAACCCCGCGGCTGCCTCATGGCTGGCGATGTTGGCCCGCGAGCATGGGATCGCGAACTCGAACTCACCCCGAAACAAAAACGCCAAATCGAGCACCGCGCCGACCGCCGGAAATCCCGCCAAACCCTAACCCACTGGGATGATGAAGAGATGACAAGGTAAGAGTACGCAGATTCTGCACAGATCATCTTCGCATCAGCCCGTAGGACGGATGCCTTCGATCATGACGCAATACCAAAACACGAATCCCATGATCTATCTCGCGGTAGAGAAAATGATAGGGAAATCCCGGAACATTAGCACGGCGCAAGATTGAGGAAATTCGATGATAACTCTTAGGGTTCTCCAGTGCCTTATCGACAACAGCGAGAAATTCTTGAAAAAATCGATCACCCACGGAAGCTGAGGCCTCTCTCGTGTAATAGCTCAATATCTCTCTCACGTCACGCTGGACAAGCCGATGAAATATCAAGTTCCTCGCCATCAGCGTCCCAAAGATTGTTTCAACTCCTCCAGTGACATTCCTGAAGTAGGATCGCGATCAAGCTCTGCGTCCCTGCGCATGGCTTCCGCTACGCCAGCATCGTCGTCATGTAGCATCGCAGGCAGTGATTCGAGGAGCTGTGCCGCCAGAAAAGCGCGTTGATCTTCAGGTAGTTGGAGCACCTGTTCTTCGAGTTCCATCAGCGTTGGCATGCTGAGAGAATACTGGCATTGAGGGGCATTGCAAAGGGTAATTTTTTTGCCATCAAGCGATGCAACCAATGGCTTGGCAGTTTTCTTTTACCAACGTATGCCGCTGATGGAGCGGTAGGGGAGGGAGGTGTGGCCGTATTGGCCTTTGACGCTGGTTTTTACCCCGGTGAAGACGAATTTTAGGCCGGTAGCACCGATATAGGCTTCTTGGCGATCTACGATGGCATCGGCTAAGGTTTGCGCGTGTGCGGGGATGGATTGATTCAGATCGGTTAGCGTGGTCAAGTGCTCGTTGAATGTGGCGAGGGAGATTTTTGCATCGGGCGGGGCGTAGCCGCTGAGACTTTCGAGGCGCGCGATGTAGCGTTTGAGGTGGGCTGCGATTTCTACGAAGCTTTGTTCGCCACGATTGCGCTCTTTTTTGTCGGGCTCGGGACTGCTGGCTTTGTCTTTGTGCGGGGTGACACCACGCACTTTGTCTGCCAGATCTTTGATGGCATCAAAGCGCTTCGCCCATGCGGTGTTGCTCTTGACGTAGGCGAGCGATTGAGTAACGAGCGGGTTGATGACCTTGATGATCGCGATGCGGTCTGCGACGTCATCTTGGTAAGGGGGACGAGCTTCGTCCACGGCTTGGTTGGTGGCTTTTGCTGCGGCGATGGCGGAACTCAGCATAGCGAGGGAAAATCTCGCATCGGCAGGAGTATAGATCGGAGTGATGGAGGTAACCGCGATGTGAAATTCTTCCGCACGTTGGATGCGGTCGATGAAGGATCGTTCGCTGGGCATGGTGGTCGTTGGTGGAATGTGGTGAGAATGCCGAAGAAATGAAACTTCGCAAACCGACGCGAAAGATTATTTCATTCGATGCATTCAAGGAAATGCCGCAAATCCGGAGGAATGGCAAGGAAAAAAAATGGTTGTTGAAGGGAAATGTTCTTCGTATCAGAGCTGCACGAGGCCATCCCAAAGATGCACGAGGTCATCCCAAAGATGCACGAGGTCATCCCAAAGATGCACGAGGCCATCCCAAAGATGCACGAGGCCACCCCAATGATACACGAGGCCACCCCAAAGATACACGAGGCCATCCTAAAATATAACGAAGCCTATTTCGTGGTTGATTGCTTGTCATTTTTTTCTGGCGGATCTTGTGTTAGCTCTTTGGCGGTAATCTCACGCGTAGATTTTTCTGTGTATTGCTTGCCGTTCCACGTGTAAATCGTTTCGAAGAGTCCACTGCGGCCGGATGGTTGCAGTGAGCGGAAATCAGACCATGCTGGATTCTTTCCAGGGATTTTCTCAAACAAATGATGGCTGCCTTCGATCGCATCCGAGAGGAGAATCCACTTCCCTTTCTCCTCGGTGAACAGCGCGTATTCCATGCCTCGTCCAAACCCCATGATGCCGAGGAATATTTCCTCTTTGCCGTCACCATTCAAATCGACCTTGTGTTCCTTGGGCCACTGGTATTTGCCCAAGCCCCCTCGCGCGTGCCAGGCGCGCAGGGACTCGTACGTGATAGGCTCCGGATGTTTCCAGCTATCCGTTTCCGCGTCTTCCGCATCGATTGGTTGCCAGATCAGCAGGAGAGGAAGCATGATTGACTTCATGGTGGTTGTCATTGCTAAAAAATAACTCACTCATGGTGGCGATGGAAGCTTAATTTGAGCAAGCGTTCGACTATGAGCCGCTTTCGCACAGTATAAAAAACCAGCTGCGATGCGCGCATTTCCTAGCATTTGCCAACAGCACCTCGGCGACATTTGCGACGATGAAAAGACGGAAACAAAGATCGCAGATTTTTTTTTTGATTTCGAACTCACGGGTGATTAAAATCGTCGTCAGCACGAAGAAATATGACATCGGAGTGCTGCAAGGGAAAAACGACTCGAATCATTGACTGCCATTCGAAATACGCAACTGGACGGATGGAGAGCCTTCGCCGTTCTTGGGATTATGTGGCTGCATTGGTCGCCGCCGGAGTGGCGAGGACTGTTTCCGTTTGAAATTGGCCTCTATTTTTTCCTTACTCTTACAGGCTTCCTGATCACCCGCATCCTGTTGCGAGAGCGCGCTGCGGGAGAAGTCGCTGGTGGGCGTTGGCGGGTAAAAGCCTATAGAGAATTCCAAAAACGACGAATGCTACGCATACTCATCCCTTGTTATGCTGGAATGATTTTTGCAGTGATTTTGCAAGCGCCAGACATTCAGGCTCATTGGTATGCCTATTTCGGGCATTGGGCGAATTTTCACATGGCGTTTCATGAAAATTGGCCGTCTGGAACGGCGCACTATTGGACACTAGCCATTCAAATGCAGTTCTACCTCGTTTGGCCATGGGTGATCTTTCTTTTGCCGCAACGATGGCTTTTGGGGGCTTTTGTATTCTGCACCTTACTTGCAGCGGTCTGTCGATTTTTGGCATCACGATTTTTTCCTGAAATTCACCATAGTGAGGCAATCACATTTACGGCACTCGATTATTTTGGCATCGGAGCCATTCTTGCTTTGGCGATTTCACGCGGCATGCCTGTTGGCGACAAACGGCTCGCCATAATGGCGAAAATCGCGTTTCTAGGTTATCTCATATTGAGCATTAGTAACAAAATCGACCATACGATTCCCGTTTTCAGTTACTTGCAGCAAACCTTCGTGTCGGTGGCATTCGCGGGATTGATTTCAAGCACTTTAGTCGGCTTCACGGGGATACTAGGCAAAATTCTCGATCACCCAGTGGCGCAGCACATTGGCCGATTGAGCTTTGGACTCTACTTGTTTCACAACTTAGTTCCGCTCTTGCTGGGCTATCTTTTACCATGGCTCTGGCATCCCTTTTTTACGGGACCATGGCAGGCACTGCGGCTTCTCGCTTTCGCGCTCAGTTCTTGGGGAGTGGCTCATGTCTGTTGGAAATACTTGGAAAATGGGTCTTTTGATTGGTTGAAAAGGAAGTTTTCCGCTCTCCGCTTCTGAATCTACTTCGGATCTCAGGTTAAAAAAATCGCGCACAGTCCCATGAAGGAAAGTGCGCGATGTGTGATTTGTCTTGAAGCGAGATTACGCGATGAACCGACGGTCGTTAAGAGACTAAGATGCCGTCTTCTCGCCATCAGCAGGGGAGGCTTCTGCTGCATCGATGGGCTGCGTTGGGTCGTCCGATTCATCCATTGAGTCCTCGCCATCCACATCGTCATCTTCTTCGTCTTCTTCGAGAAGTTCGCCATGGTAGAGGTGGAATTTCCGTTTCCGTTGACCCTGCGGTAGCGGTGTCAGCGTCATGGCGACGACACGTCCGCCTAAGCGCGGTGCTTGATCCACGCTGGCGATATTTTTGAGATCTTCGATGACGCGTTGCATGACCACAAAACCTAAGTCTTTGTGGGCATTTTCACGTCCTTTGAATTGAACAATCACGCGCACTTTGTGACCGGTATCAAGGAAACCTTCCATGCGACCCATCTTAATATTGTAATCGTGCTGACCGGTGCCAACGCGGAGTTTGATTTCCTTCATCCGCGTGGCGGATTTCGATTTTTGTTTTTTCAACTTGGATTGCTCATACTTGAACTTTCCGTAGTCGATGATCTTGCAAACGGGCGGCTCGGCTTGCGCTGCGATCTCAACCAAATCCAATCCTAGGGACTGAGCTTTGATCAAGGCATCGCGGATCGATAAAACGCCGAGCTGCTGGCCATCTGGACCGACGACGCGCACCTTTGGCGCACGAATTCGATCATTGACACGTGTTTGGTCGCGGTTGCCTTGACGACCGCCCTTCATTTGGTTTGTTTTTCCTTGGTTGCTTATGGCTTTGGTTCCTCCGGTGGGGTTGCTGCTGCACCGCATGTGAGGGGTTCACGGAAAGAACCTCTCAGCATTGGTGAGAATGTCGATTGCGAACGATGGCTCAGTGCTGTTCTCATACGCAGAGCCAAAAACGGTTTCCAGCGTAGGAACCATTTTTGTGGGTGGATGTTGTATGTCGCAAAGTGAAAGTCATTCCAATCAATCAACGAACATTTGGCTACACGGGTAAGGTGTAAATGTTGTGACAGAGCATGCTGTAGCGATTTTACCTCGGGGGAGCAAGAAAAATTCTATCGAACGAAAAGAAAAAACGGCCATCTGCGAGAGATGGCCGTTTTGTATCAAAAATCCCAGCGGAATACCTTGGGCTTAGTGAGAATTGTCAACGCTGAGGGGTTTATATCCGCCTTTTGCACGGAAATAAATGACCAATAACAAGAATATGCCTGCCATGGTAAGTGGCACATAGGATGTGAGTTTTAGTGCCATTTGACCGCCCACGATGCCGGCTTTGTTGACAGGATCTTTGTCCTGTGCTGCCAGAGGTTTCACCTCGCTCCACCAAGTTGCTAATTTCTCGTGGTTTTCATCCTTTTTACCTTCTTTGGCAAGAAGGGCTGTGACGCGATCCACTTCCGCACCATCATCACCAAGAACTCCTACTTTTGCTCCATCAAGACCAATAGTGCTGATGCCCATGAAGGAATTTTCTTTGTCTGCTTTGTATCTTTCGTATGCCGCAGGAGTTGTCTCCTTCAGGTTCGCGGAGGCATGGTAGTCTTGTTTAAATCCAATGGCTGGACCTCCAAGCAATCCCGCAGATAGCATTCCAACCCCACCAATTAATCCAATCGCTACGGCACCACCTTTAGGAAAGCGCTCTGACACCACTGCTAGCATTGTCGGCCAGAGGAATGTTTTGCCACATGCATAGACAGTGGCCGCGATGACACATGCTGCTACTGTTGAGGCACTGCCGAGCAGATGTAAGCCGAGGAATCCAAGAACGGAACTGATAAGCAGCAAACCAAGTGGAGAAATTTTGTGGACGATGGGACCTGCCACGAAACGCAAGCCAAACATTAAGAGGGAAGTATATACAAAAAGTTTCAGGCCTGCTGCAGGACTCGCCAGAATGGTTCCTGTGATTTTACTAATCCAAGAATCTGTTCCTAACTCAACGTAGCCTACCAGAGCATGAGTCACGATGAGCACAAGCATCAATGGCGTTGCAATACTTGCGAGCATCCCACCCAAACTAACACCAGCGGAGGAAACTTCGGATTTCGGAAACTTCTGACCGAAGAGCATTACGCCGTAGAAAATTACTGGAACAAGGAACAAAGACATTTGAATGGTCCAAGGCACAGCAGCGACTGCGGCGACTCCTTCAGCAGCGGGCTTTGCAGCCATGAATGCCGAAGCAAGACCGCCGACCACTAAGCCAGCAGGCCAACCAGCATGAAGCACGTTGAGATAGTGCGCTTTGTTGTTAGGGAACAAGGTTGCAGTCAGTGGGTTCACCACTGCCTCGCAGAGGCCGTTGCCAACAGCGAAAATGAACATGCCCCAGAAAAGGCAATTGTAAGCTGCTTCTTTACCGCCGGAGGCAAAAGCCGCAGGTGCGGCAAGAGTTACGGCGGCGGAAATTACGTGCAAAACAAAGGCACCGAAAAGCAGCTTGCCGTAGCCTACTTTATCCGCGATCAGAGAACTCAAAATAATCACTACGCCGAAACCTGTTAGGCCTCCTCCGGTGATTTTCCCCAGATCGGTCATGGTAAAACCAAACTGCTCCGCCCACTGGCCAAGGATGCCTCCTCGTACGGAATATCCTACGCCTGCGGCAAGGATCGCCATAAATCCTGCCCAAAGCAATCGTTTTGCATTGGGCGCTGTCATTGAAGTTGATGATTCACTCATAGTATTTTTTTGATTTAGCGCGTGGGGGTTGGCAGAAATAATCAGTTTGAAATCACGATGACAAGAAAAGATTTCGTCACACTAAAAATGAAGGCGAAAAAGACACACGTCCCAGTCGATGATCGAGAAAAAACCCTGATAAATGTGAGCTTGTGAAATTTTTCACAAATAAATCTTGAAAGCCTCTCGGAAATTCGTCACCACCTCTGCAGCACAATTTTCAGAATGCGCAAATACCTTCTCACTTTCGCAGCTCTTCTCTCGGCATGCACTCCGTCCTTCGCGGAGGGCACGCACGATCATCTTCCTCTCCATGCTGAGGAAATTGGTCGCATCGGACCGTTTATCATCTCGAACTCCATGCTGATGATTTGGATCGTCGGCGCCGTCATCATCGCGGTGGCGCAGTTAGCCACACGCAACATCAAGATGGTTCCTTCTGGTTTGCAAAACTTCATCGAGTGGATCATCGAGAGCCTCTACAAATTCCTCGAAGGCATTCTTGGCGCACATCTTGTCAAGAGAACCTTCTGGTTCTTCGGCACCATTTTCATTTTGATTCTTTTCACCAACTGGTTCGGACTGATTCCAGGTGTCGGAACGATCGGATGGCAGTTGAGCGGTCCTGGCGTAGATCCTCACGACACTTTCCAACCTTTCCTGCGCGGCGGCAATGCCGACCTGAATATGACCTTGGCCATGTCGGTATCGTTTGCGTTGCTTTGGTTCTATTGGGCGATATCGGAAAATGGTCTTGTGGGCTTTTTCAAGCACATCTTCGCTCCCAAAGGTCAGTTTGGCGGCTTGATGTCAGTCATGATGATCGCGGTCTTTTTCTTAGTAGGCTTGTTAGAAGTGGTTTCGATCATTTTCCGCCCGGTTGCTTTGTCTTTCCGTCTTTTCGGAAATATTTTCGCGGGTGAAACGACCTTAGAAACCATGACAGCCATCACAGGCAGCGTTTATACTGCGTGGTTGCCGCCGATCCCGTTTTACTTTATGGAGTTGCTTGTTGGTCTGATTCAAGCTCTCGTCTTCACTTTGCTCACTTCCGTATTCTTGAAGCTCATTTGCGAGCATCACGAAGAAGAAGGTCACGAACACCATTAACTGAACCCTTTCCCGTTTTGACCATGGACAAATCACTGTGGGAAACGGCAAAACAACAACCAAACCACTACATTACATGACTACATTACCTATCCTTGCTGACATTACCGGCAATATCCACGTCGCATTCGCCGCTCTCGGCGCTGCTATCGCCATTGGTCTCCTTGGCTTCAAAGCAGCCGAAGCAACCGGACGCAATCCAGGCGCCGCTGGAAACATTCTTACCATCTCGATCATTCTTGCCGCTCTGATCGAAGGTATCGTGTTCTTCGCGATCTTCCTTGCAAAATAATCCTCATCGTCACTCCGTGAGTGCTATCTCAGCACTCATGGAGCAACTCTCTCTCCGAAGAGCTTCCTGCGTGCCAGTCAGCAGATGATCTTCCGCTTCCCCAAGCATAATTTCCCGTTTCTCACTACATCTATTTTCACCTCATCCAGCTATCACTATGCTCCACCAATTGACGCTCCTTGCCACAACTGCAGCTGAAGCTCCTACTGACGCAGGCATCGCAGGCACAGTTCAGGAAATTTTACGCACATTCAAAGTCAGCTATGAATTGTTCATCCCGCAGTTGATCAGTTTCTTGCTTGTCGCCATTCTGTTGAAAAAATTCGCATTCGGCCCGATTCTGCAAGTTCTCGAGCAACGCAAGACGCGCATCGCTGACGGCGAAGCTAAGCTCAAACAAATTGATAAGCAGCTTGCTGAATCTGAGCAACACACCGCAGAAGTGGTGGCAAAAGCCAATGCCGATGCCAAGCGCCTGATCGAGGAAGCGAAATCTTCCGCAACCGCATTCTCTGAAGCGAAAGCTCAAGAAGCCGTCGCCACTGCGCAAAACATAATCGCCAAAGCCGAAGCCGCAGCGAAAGCCGAGCGCGCACAAATCGCCGCCGACCTCAAACGCGAATTCGGTCGCTTGGTGGTTTCTACCGCACAACAAGCCACGGCTGGCAAACTCAACTCGGATCAGCAACGCGCCATCAACGAAGAAGCCTTCGCCCGCGTCGAAGCATAATCTCCTCTTTTTCCGCAGATGAAAATTTCCAAGGTCGCAAAAAACACCGCCAATCGCATCTTCCGTATGTGCATGGCATCTGGTTCATTGAACGAAACGCTCATGCGTTCCGCCATCCAGAAGCTTGTGACGCAAAAACCTCGCGACTACCAAGGCATTCTTACCGCACTCAAGCGTTCGATCCGTCTCGAATTGGCACGTAAGCACGCCACCATCGAAAGTGCCGCGCCTCTTGATCTTGAGGAACGTTCCCGTGCTGCTGACTCGCTTGCCGCACAATACGGAAATGACCTCACCTTCGAATACAAAGTCACACCCGAACTCATCGGCGGCTTGCGCGTGCAAGTTGGCAATGACGTTCTCGATGGCTCCGTCAAAGGTCGCCTCGATCGCCTTAACAATGCATTTTAATTCTAAATACTTACCACTTTACACTTCGCACAACCTATGAGCTCCATCCTTCAAGAACTTGAAAAAGAGATCGCAAGCATCTCCTCCTCGATTCAAAAATCCAACGTCGGCCTCGTTCGCGAGATCGGCGACGGCGTAGCCCGCGTGGAAGGCCTATCTGACGTCATGCTCAATGAGATGATTTCCTTCCCAGGCGGTGTCACCGGACTCGCCATGAACCTAGAAGAAAGCTCCGTGGGTGTCGTTCTTCTCGGGAACTACTCCTTGATCAAAGAGGGCGACCAATGCTCCACCACCGGAAAATTGCTCTCCATTCCTGTCGGCGAGGCTCTTCTTGGCCGCGTTGTTAATACCATCGGTGAGCCACAAGATGGCAAAGGCCCGATTGATGCTGCGGCACAATACCCGCTGGAAAAAATTGCTCCTGGCATCATCAAACGCAAATCTGTTTCCGTGCCAGTGCAAACGGGTATCATGGCCATCGATGCGATGATCCCCATTGGCCGCGGCCAGCGTGAGTTGATCATTGGTGACCGTGCCACTGGCAAAACCACCATCGCCGTTGACACTATCATTTCCCAAGCAAAACAAAACAAGGCTGCCGAGCAGGGCAAGTTGCAAAATCACAAGCCGCTGTATTGCATCTACGTTGCCATCGGTCAAAAACTCTCCAACGTGACCCGTACCATCAAGATCCTTGAAGACGCAGGCGCTATGGAATATACCACCATCGTCACCGCGTCGGCATCGGACTCTGCTGCGATGCAGTTCCTAGCTCCCTACGCTGGTTGCGCCATTGCCGAATACCTCATGGACAAAGGTCAGGACGTGCTGATTGTATTTGACGACCTTTCCAAGCACGCTGTTGCCTATCGTCAAGTATCGCTCATTCTGAAGCGCCCATCCGGTCGCGAAGCTTATCCTGGTGACGTGTTCTACCTCCACAGCCGTCTTCTTGAGCGTTCTGCTCGTTTGTCCGATGCCGCAGGTGGTGGTTCCTTGACCGCATTGCCGATCATCGAGACCCAAGCGGGTGACGTTTCCGCCTACATTCCTACCAACGTGATTTCGATCACCGACGGGCAGATCTACCTTGAGACCGACCTATTCTACCAAGGCATTCGCCCCGCGATTTCCGTCGGACTCTCCGTTTCCCGCGTCGGTTCTGCCGCACAGACGAAGACCATCAAATCCGTTGCCGGCACTACCAAACTTGACCTCGCTCAGTATCGCGAACTGCAAGCCTTCGCCCAGTTCGGTTCCGACCTCGATGCCTCGACGAAGAAAAAGCTCGATCGCGGTGCCCGTATTGTCGAGCTCTTCAAACAAGCGCAATACAATCCCTTCAGCATGGAATTGGAGTCCATTTTCCTCTTCGCCATGCAAAACGGCTATTTCGACGATGTTCCCGTCAACAAAGTTCGCGCCTGCCAAGCCGCGATGGGCGAATACTTCGAAACCCGCAAAAACGACATTCTCGACAACATCCGCAACAATAAGCCGGATCTGAAAAAGGATGCTGCTGCTAACGCTGCCGTCAAAACCGCCCTTACTGACTTCAAAACATCTTGGAAATAATTCTCCATTGATCACTGCTCACTGATCACTTTTCACTCACTGAATCATGGCCAACCTTCGCGACATCCGCCGCCGCATCAAATCGGTCAAAAACACCGCGCAAATCACCCGCGCGATGCAGCTTGTTGCTGCCGCCAAAATGAAAAAGGCGCAGGATCAGGCCATCGCTGGACGCGACTATGCGACGCAGCTCAATCAGGTTTTGATCAATCTGAAAAGCAACGTCGAAGAAGAAAGCCACCCTTTGCTTCAAAAGCGCGAGGGTCAGCGTGAATTGATGCTGGTCATCTCTACCGACAAAGGTCTTTGCGGAGCACTCAACACCAACTTATTCAAAAAAGTGCGCTCCAGCAGCGGCGACGAAACACATTACGTAACCGTCGGACGCAAATTGCGTAACATTTTGAGCAAGCTCTACACAGACCGCATTGAAGCCGACTTTGAAGTCAAAGATCCCGTGCCATTTGCTGATGCTCGTCCGATTGCGAAATTCCTCACCAAAGCCTTCCTCGAAGGTGGCTATGACAAAGTGACGATTGCCTTCAATAGCTTCGTCAACGTCATGAACCAAGTGCCTACGGTGGTTCAACTTCTGCCATTGTCCGCGCAAGCCGTGGGTGAAGACGAAGACAGTGGTTTGACCGAGGAGCAAAAATCCGCTGCACTCACCAAAGAATACGCGTTTGAGCCTAGCCCGATGCAAGTACTCGATACCTTGCTGCCGCTTTACATCAACTTTCAAGTCTATCAAACCCTTGTGGAAGCCCGCGCCTCCGAGCACAGTGCCCGAATGGTCGCCATGAAAGCCGCGACAGACAATGCCAAGAAGTTCATCAAAGAACTCACCTTGCAGTACAACAAAGCCCGCCAAGCTGCCATCACCTCCGAACTCCTAGAAATCACCACCGCCATGAAGGCGATGGAATAAAAAGTTACTAGTGGGCAGTGATCAGTGATCAGTGCTCACCCTACGAAACTTCAAAATCACTCAGCAACTCAACCAAACACCACTGATCACCGATCACTAGCAACTAACCACTTCATTTATGAGCAACCAAGGAACCATCGTCCAAGTCATCGGCGCCGTCATCGATGCCGACTTCTCGAAAGCAGCCCAACTGCCCGCTATTTTTAACGCGCTCACCGTGCAATTCTCGCCGAACGGCGTTGATACCACTCTCGTGCTCGAAGTGCAGCAGCACCTCGGCGACGGCTGGGTGCGCGCCGTAGCGATGTCCTCTACCGATGGACTCAAGCGCGGCTTGGTGCTCACCGATACCGGAGCGCCGATATCCGTTCCCGTCGGCAAACAAGTTCTCGGTCGTATTTTCAACGTCACCGGCGAAATCGTTGACGAGAACGTCGCTCTCGCCCATCCAGAAATGCGCTCACCGATTCACCGCAGCGCGCCGACACTCACCGAGCAATCGGCGAATACCGAAATTCTTGTTACAGGCATCAAAGTCATCGACCTCATCTGCCCACTTCTCAAAGGTGGTAAAGGCGGTATGTTCGGTGGTGCCGGCGTTGGTAAAACCGTGGTTATCATGGAGTTGATCAACAACATCGCCAAAGCCCACGGTGGTTTCTCCGTCTTTGCCGGTGTCGGCGAGCGAACACGGGAAGGAAACGACCTCTATTGGGAAATGATCGAGTCCGGCGTTATCGCGACTGAAAAGGATGAAAGTGGACACATCAAACTTCATGACGACGGCACTCCCGTCCTCACCGATGGCTCCAAAGTTGCGCTCTGCTACGGTCAAATGAACGAGCCTCCAGGTGCTCGTCTCCGCGTGGCGCTTTCCGCGCTGACCATGGCGGAGCATTTCCGCGATCAGGACAACCAAGACGTTTTGCTCTTCGTGGACAACGTTTTCCGTTTCTCCCAAGCCGGATCCGAAGTTTCCGCTTTGCTCGGACGCACGCCATCCGCCGTGGGTTACCAACCTACTCTTGCTGAGGAAATGGCGACACTCCAAGAGCGCATTACCTCCACCAACAAAGGCTCCATCACCTCGATCCAAGCCGTTTACGTTCCTGCGGACGACTTGACCGACCCCGCACCCGCTAACACTTTCGCTCACCTTGATGCCACCGTGGTTCTTGAGCGTTCGCTCGCCGAGCAAGCGCTTTTCCCCGCCGTGGATCCACTCGGTTCCACCTCCAAGGCTTTGGCACCAGAAGTGGTCGGCGAAGAACACTATCGCGTCGCTCGCGGCGTGCAGCAAGTTCTTCAACGCTACAAAGACCTGCAAGACATCATCGCCATTCTCGGTATGGACGAGTTGAGCGATGAAGATAAAATGACCGTGTTCCGTGCGCGTAAGTTGCAGCGTTTCCTCACGCAGCCCTTCCACGTGGCCGAAATTTTCACCAACGTCCCAGGTGCCCTTGTTTCTCTCGAAGACACCGTCAAAGGCTTCGCCGAAATTCTCGACGGCAAGTGGGATGACGTGCCAGAAGGCAACTTCTACATGCGCGGCGGCATCGATACCGTTTCTAAGAGCTAAAATATTTCAGCTTTTCCGCGTTTCAAAATTTCAGCTTTTCCCATAATGTCACTTCACCTCGAAATCGTAACGCCAGAGAAAAAGATTTTCTCCGACACGGTTACCAACGTTTATCTGCCAGGAGCGGATGGCGAATTGGGCATCTTGTCGATGCACACCGCCCTCGTCACAGCCTTGGCTCCTGGTGAATTGCGCTATGAAAAAGGCGGCAGCGTCACCGCCATTGCCATCGGCAGTGGCTTTGCCGAAGTCACCCAAGAAAAGGTCAGCATCCTCACGGACATGGCCTTAGGCGGTGATGAAATCGATGAAGAAAAAGCCGAAGCTGCGATCAAACGCGCCGAAGAACAACTCAGCAGCTTGGATCACAACGTGGACGCCGAAGAAGTCGCTCACTTGCAAGCGATGATCGCCAAGTCCCTCGCGCAGCTCAAACTGAAGCGCCGGAATCTTTGATGCCTGAACGGGATTGCGAGTCTGTGACTCGCATTGCCGTGGAGAAGATGAAAGGATGAGATATCCGCAATCCGGTTATGTTCAGGCCGGGCGGATGCGATTCACTGCCACGCACTTTAGCGCTTCGGTGAGCGCGGCAACAGCCTGTTCGGTAGGGAGATCGCTTTCCAAAGGGAGGTGGATGAAGCCAGCGGGAATGTTTAGGCTGTTTTCTGCGAGATGATCCATCGCGCGAAAAAACAAGAGGTTGCAGAGATAGCGACCGGGGTCTTCGGAAAAGGTTACGGGATGGCCGACGGATACCAATCGGTCGTAGATTTCCCTGAGCGGCAAGGTGGAAGGTAGCGAAGCAGGTGATTCGCCACGGATCGGGCGTGAGCTGTATTGCCTACCGGCGATGTCGGGGATGCGGAAATCGAGCTCGTTCCATGCCGTTGTTTCCAGGCGGATGTCGGTGCTGCCGCCTGCCTCGCCGAGCATGATGAGAGCGTCTGGTTGGATCAAGCGGATGGCTTGGATCAGGCGCGATGGTGCGATCACCGCATCCACTGGCAAGATACGAGTGTGGAGGCCGGGAAATGATTTCCGCAATCCCGCCAGAGCCAAGGAGGAAGCGTTGAGCTCGCGCCCACCGAAGGGGCCAAAGGCAGTGACGAGGACGTTCATCATTTCAGGCCGGAGAGGTATTCGACCAGGTCGCGGAGCTGACGGGGCGTGAGGACTGCTCCCATGGGCGGCATGGTGGAAAGGGGAGGATTGAGGTTCGCCATTTGGGAAAGCGAGTGGCGCGTGGCGGTACCATCCGGATTTTTCACGACGATGTGGTTTTCGCCCCGCTCCATGAGGACACCAGTGACTGAGGAGCCATCCTTGTTTGTGAGGTTGACGATGCCATAGCCGAGAGCTACTTTGGCCTGCGGGTCGATCAAAGATTCGAGAATGTATTCGCGACCTTTTTTCCCGATCTCAGTGAGAGGCGGGCCGACCTCGCTGCCCTCTTTCCCGATGCGGTGGCAAGCGACGCATTGAGCCGCGAGGTTTTGATTGAAAACAACTTCTCCGAGCTCGGCATTTCCTCCAGTTAGGGAGACGAGTTTCGGATCGAGATTCATTTTTGCATCGGGGAAGGCTTCGCTTAGTTCGATGAGAAGAGTGGGATGTTCGGTGGACTTTTCGAGAAGTGGTTTGAGTGCGTCGGGCTTGATTTTTCCGAGGAGGCGGACGGCTTGTTGGCGCTCGGGGACATTGGTGGATTTCGCGAGGGCGGTTTCCGCGTAGGCTCTGACAGCGGCGGGGTCATTCTCCGCGAGGAGGGCGGCGGCACTGATGCGGAGGGGCGCGGATTTGTCTTTGAGAAGTTGGGGGAGGATGTTCGCGAGGGTGGCGCGATCCGCTTTTTCGCCGGAGGCAGCGAGGGAGTCTAGTCCGCGTAGGCGGGTGGCGAGGTCGGCCTTCGGATTGAGGATGTCTTTCGCCATTTCCTTGGGATCGGAGACGATGCCGAGGTTTTTGGATACGGTAGAGGCGGCTTTGGAAATGGCCTTGTCGCGGTGCTTCCAGAGAGTGGCGGCGTGTGGTTGATACGCAGCTTTCGCGATGGCGAGATCCGCGGCTTTGAGCGGATCGTGGCGGCCATCGACTGGGTTTGGCTCTGAGGATTGCGTCCATGAGGCGAGGGCTTCGAGGGCGGCGATGCGGAGGGAGGTTTCGACGGATTCAGAGGCGGCGTAGTTGGCGATGCGAGCTGCGGATTCGGCATTGGCGAGGTAGCGGTTCGCGGCGATGGCGCGCCGGGCGGCAGGGATGGCGGCTTTGGGGTTGAAACGGATCAGATCGGCGAGCGCGGGGTAGGCGGCGGTGATCGGCGGGTCATCGAAGATCGCGTGGGCGGCTTCAGTGACGACTTTGGGATCGTTGTCAGTCAGCAGCTTCGCGGCGATGGGCGAGGAAAGGCGACGAAACGCGACAGCGGCGGCGAGGCGGACGGAGGATCTTTCGTGAGTCAGGGCTTTCGCGGCGATTTCTTCAGCAGGGGAGGCGGTCAGGGCGAGGACTCCAGCGTGGCGAAGGTAAGCGTCTTTGTTGTCGTTGTCTGCAAGCATCTTGATCACCGCGTCGATGGCGGTGGCATCGCCTGTTTTCCAAATCGCGGTGGTCGCATGGAAGCGGACGCGAGGGCTTTCGTCGGCGAGCATTTTGGTGAGAATGGCGTTGGAACCTTTCATGGTTTCGCCTGCGTGCTTGGCAGCCTGGGCGCGGAGTTCGGGGTCGTCAGATGCGGCGAGCGAGTGGAAGGCTTTTTCGAAAAACCTGCCTTCTTGACTGAGCGCCCAGACGGCGTGGATTCGGGCGAGCTGGCTGGATTTCGCAGAGGTGATGACCTCATGGAGTTCAGCGATTGCTTTCCGCTCTGCCAGCGCCCACTGCGCATCGAGTCGGATTCGCATGTCGGGGTGGGCGAGGCGTTTTAGAAGATTTGCCGTAGCAACATCTTTGGCACCCGCTTTCAGCATCGCGGCGACTTCCTTGCGGATCTCTGAACCGGCTTGCTTCGGGTCATCGAGTTTCCAGACCGCGCCTTTTTCTTTCAGCGGGTAGCCGCCTGCCCAATCGGCGGAATAGAGTGCGCCGTCGGGGCCGAAGTTGATGCCGACGTTCATCGGGCCGGAGACTGCGACGTGCTCTTGATCGATCTCGAACGACGCACCTTTGGGTTTCACGGTGAAGGAGCGGATATTGCCTTTGGGAAACTCGGAGACGAAGAACGCATCGGCATATTTTGGGTTGAGGGCGGTGCCGGGGTTGTAGGCGAAGCCCGAGGGGCCGTCGGAGTAGTTGCCGTTGGTGGGGGTGATATAGGCAGGCTGATGCTTGCCGCTGGGTTCCCAGATGCTTTCCGCCATCCATGGGTTGTAGTCGGATCCGCGATATTGGTAGTAGCAGCGCCAGCCGGTGTCAGAGCCTTCGGTGATGTGGAGAAAGCGCTCGCGCTCGCCTTTTTGGTCAGAGTCGTTGTCCACAGAGAAAAGATTGCCGTATTTGTCGAAGGCGATTTCCTGAGGATTGCGCAGACCGCGAGCGAAGATTTCAAAGCCTGTGCCGTCGGGATTGCAGCGCAGCACGGCACCTTCATGGGGCGCGTAGT
>JAIYDP010000340.1 GCA_027487435.1 Verrucomicrobiaceae bacterium
TGACAACAACCCGATCCCGCACAGACAACACAACAGCAGGCGACAACTCAACACCCCCAACAGACACCCTCATCGAATGGTTCCCAGGCGGAAGCGCAGGCACGGAACACACAACCCCCGTGGCTCCATCCAACGTCGCAACAACAGCGGCCCCTGCACCAAACACACAGGACACAACCCCAGACACAACCCCAGAAGTCAAATCGACTCGCACAGGCCTCACCGCAAATGCATCCAGTTTTTGGGGTGTCCAATTTCGAACGGCAGTGGTAGAAAACATTTTGACAGATGCTTTGTACGAACGAGAATGAAGGCTTACCACTTCGAACGCCATGTCAGAGGAGCCACAAGGCCCCTCGAGTTGACACCTGAAACGTGGTCCCCCTAAAGACTCTGTGGGGGAGATGACACCAGATTGTTCCACAACGCAACTGTGGAGTTTCTCAGCCGTTGTGACAGAAAAGGCTACAAAAGATCTCTGCCCACATGGGATTGCCACGGGGTGAATCTGGGAGATAATGAGGGGCTCACTCACGCTGAAAGGAAATGATGACGACAGAGGAGCGCCACGAAGCAAGACGCGGACTGCTGACTGGCCTTGCCTCAACGCGAGAGGACCGCAAGTCAGGATTGTAGTCCCGCTGGACGTTTCTGATGGCACAATGGAGCCGTCCACTTCGCAATCAAGTCTTCCGTTGGACACCCACGGTGACAAGAACACGAGCTGAATGTACCTATCTTGCGTTGTGAGGATCTTGGGAAGCACATTGGTGATTGAGACATTTTGAACAAATTCAAACGAGACACCTCCTTGGTTCTCATACGCGGATGAATTCCAACCCATTCGAACAAGAACTACGGCAGGACCATGGCGCGAGGGGACTCGACAGCGTGCGACTTGATCAGACAAGAATTCAGTGTCAGCTGCTTCAACTCCGAAGTAACAGTTCATGTCGCTTTGGAAGCTGCGGCCGCGCACTGTGACAAGATGGCCTGCTGCAAGAGAGGACACATTTGGTAAAACGGACGACACCTGTGCATTGGAAAGGGGCATGGTCAAAATACTGGTCAAGATCTCAACGTCGAGCGAGAATAATGACAGCTGACAAGTTCTGGAAATTCGACTTGGGATTAAGCAGGAGACGAGAGTGAAGGAAAGGCGCTTGATGGGTACTTGCGCATCACAGAGGACACAGCGGAGGGGCAAATCAAGAAATCCAGTGGCAGAGACCTCCACGACAGCTTCTGTCGTCCTCAGAGACACATTTCGCGGAAGTGGAGCGAAGGAGAAGGTTCTCGAAACGATTTGCTGCGTCGTGGATCCGTCATTGAGCAAGAAACGCACTTCAACAGGAGAACATCTGTCTGAATTGACAAGAATCGCAGTACCATTCACCGCTCTCGCACGTTCCGAGCTCACAACTGCCCATGGCTTGGCTGCTTTCACGTTGACATAGTTAGGGACTGCACAATAGAGCACCACTGGCTCCACAACGATGTCAACAGGAGGAGATTCAGTGAAGAAGAACCCCGTGGACCATACAGACCCAGAAGGGTCCCGAATTTCAACAGCGCGGGACGAGGGAGAATCAGATTTGGGCACAACGCATCGAAGCATGCCAGGCAGCACTAGTGCTGGTACGCCAACGTGTCCAACGGTGCAAGACATATCATCAGACAACGGACCAGTGGCGGCAAAAGTAATTACATGGCTTTCGTTGCTACCTGGAGATACAGCAGTTTGAATCCACTTAAAAGCTGGAGCAGCAGCAGCCACGACGGTTCCCACAGACATAGTGGAGCCATTCCGGAAGTTGAGGATCACAGCGTTTACCCCCTTCTCGACATGGCAAAGGGACACGATCGATGAATCGTCAGATCGAATCACGTTGCAACTGCTTTGGCCAACCATCACTCCAACAGCACGGGAGAGCCCTTGCCCCACAATAGAGAATCTCGTTGGCCGCATGTTCACAATGGCGGAGCGTGGGGAGACGGACGTTATGACAATCGCATCATTAGAAGGTACTGCCGCAATCAAATTCATTTTGAAATTGACTAGAAATGATCGGGAAATGCGGACACCATCTCCAGACGTTAAGTGTGCTGAAAAATTTCCTCCTGAAGGGACGTCGATGGCACAAACAAGTGAGTTGGCGCTCTCTCTTACGCAAGAGCTCTCCCGGCCTGCTATTCTTACAAATACAGTGACGGAAACATTCGAGGATGAGAGAATGATTCGATTGCCATCCTGCCTGGCCTGATGGATAGGGATGATGGCAGCAAACGAAAGAGGGTACACATTCGAAAAGACACCTCCTTCATCGACAACCATCGAAGACGCAGATCCGTTGGAGACGATGCAGACAAGGGTGGTCGAGCTAACAAATTGAGTCGACACTGCGTCGCCGCCGACGACACAGCGCGAGGATGGAGTGAAGCCGCTTCCTTGGACTGACAGCGGCGTCGGCTCAAGCGAGGACAGCTGCAGAGGGAAGGCTCCTCGCACGACGGGGGGGTCGACGTAGGTGAAGGATCCTTGTCCCACAACGACGTCAACCGACGTGATTTGCACTTGAATCGTCATATTGTCAAAAAAACTCTTGGGTGGCACTAGGCAGCTGTGAAAACCGCCGGACAACAAAGATGTAGCCACACCCGACCGTCCGAAGGTGCAAATGACAGACCAGTTTGCAGCGAGCGCAAACTTGACGACGGTTCCACCCCCCACCGGCCCCACTTTAGGTACGAGTGTAATTGAAGTGTCAGGATTGCAGAGAAGTCGTGCAAGAGGTTCGAACGGCCCATTGTCCAGAGAAACAAAAAGAGTTGTGTTGACTGCATCCACCCGCCCAGTGCAAACAATTTGGGTGATGCCTTGTGACGACGACGACGCCAAATTGCGCCCGAGCATGCAAGAAATAGAGACCGGATGGGTCAACGAGAGCGAAACCGACAGCACTCCACCCTTGCACTGAGAGTACGACACTCGTACAATTTCGACTGAAGGTGAGGACAGGAGGTCGACTGAGGCACCATCAACTGTCAGGACGGAAGGCGCGCGAAGCGGTGCGATCATTATCGAGAGCTTTGAGTTGCTCAGCCACTGAAACGTGATGGCGTCACCTCCAACTCGCACATCTGACTCTTTTGCAAAGCTACTACCACTAACGGTGATAAGGGTCCATGCAGAAGGCGATGCGCGAGAGGGCAGCAGAGAAAATATGACAGCACTGCTGCGATTGGCAGGGGCATCTTTTGATGCGAACGCTGGCAAGACTGTGATGGACAGTTCGGAGACAGTCCGCCACGTTGGAGCCTCTACTGCAATGGAGAAGGTCCCCACGGACAGACGAGGAATCGGTATGACCATCAATGTGGAGTTGAGCACCGCAGCTGTTGTGGAGACAGGACCCAAAGTCACGACCATAAGAGCATGCTGGATAAACCCAGTCCCAAAAACTGTAACGACTTGGCCGTCACCCTCACGGAGGATCTTCGGTTGAATCGACAGCAGAGCAGGCGGATAGACGAGAGGGAGAGAATGCATGACCAGAGGGCCCTCGTCAAGGAGGATGGATACGGTAGAAGCGATGGAGAGTTGAACAGCTTGTTTGCTGAACGAGCACACAATGTCTGTGAGTCGCACTTCGACTGTCACAGCCTCCACAGCACCAATGGCGCATTTAGACACTGGCCGCGCCGACGAGAGGGAAGCCTTGACCGCTACGCTCGATGGCGTCACCAACGTGTGAGCTAATGTAACAAATACATCATCGCGGTAAATAAACAAGGCTTCCGCAGCCTCCGAAGCAAGGGTTATTATCGACGTTGTCGCGTTAGAAATCGCCGCGGGCCAGCGGGTTTCGCAAGGGAGCGACGGGCAGGGCAGCAAGCGGTTGTCGAGGACAACAGCTGATGTTGTGGGAAAGGCGGTGGAGAGGGTGACCAAGAATCCTCCAGACCGCGGGCCGATCGAAGGCAAAATGGAGATGCCGTTTTGCGGTCGGACGGTGATAGGGACGCGCTCTGATGCGACGACGTCGCTGCAAACGATAGCAAGTGTGTAGTTTCCACCCGGAAGAGCGCGCGCTCCTAGATCGCAAACCCAAGGGGACCCCCGACGCAGCGGGAAGGTTCGCTGCGCAATTGCGCACACGCAGTCAGACGGGACATCCAACGGCCGCAGAATCTCAAGTGTGATGCGACCGCTAACAAACAATGCATTCTTCACAACAACTTGAGGAAGGACTTCGAACTGAGCGGCGACGGCGATGGCAGGAATTGTCAGAGATGCGGTGACGGCTACACTTGAGACAAGAGGGGGGGGTACGCAGAGGAATTGACCTATTTCCACCACACATGAGGCCTCAACAGCACCAAAACGTAAAGAAGATCCAAAAGGAGCCCCAAAAACTGTTACAATCTGCGGTTGTAAAGCAAATGCAACGGACGGCTTCAAAGAGAGGACGGACAAGGCCTGCGGCGCAATAGCTCGCACGGCTGTATCGAGCATCGAATCGTGGAAATAGAGAGTGCCATCAGTGGACAGGCCCTGCGTGGCGTTGAGTATGAAGCAAGTCACCGTCGCATCGGCGAAGCGTGCGGCGACAGTGCGGGACGCACCGAAGCGACACTCCACCACGCCATTGTCGGAGCATCTTGGCGACAATGTGAATGTAGCTTGGAGGAGCGAGTCGGCGACGAGGAGGCCTGCGGAAAAGGTCGCAGAGCAGCCACGAGAAACAACTTCGACGACTTGAGGAAGCTTGAAAGTGCCAATGCCGTCAAATGCAAGAGAGAGGCTGTAATTTCCAGGCCGCATGTCAGGCACTCGACAAATGGCAGTGGACGAGTTGACAATGGAGGCAGGGGAAAAGACAACGCCCCCGAGGCTGCAACTGACGCCAACCGCGGAGACAAAGTCAACACCATCAACTTCCAGAGCTGCTAGAGGAAGAACCTTCGTGCGACGGGCTGTTAGCGCTTTGTCGGGGTATCTCATGAAAGAAACCGCAGTCACATTGGCCCCAGAAGAGAAAGTTAACAAAATTGGGCCAGGACCTGAAGGTGCTAACACAACGAAAGCAGTGGAATTCGAAGCGTGCACAAGCGCAGCAGGGCTCTCACCAACTCGCAACTTCCATGGCGCAGACGAGAAAGCACCGGTAAGGGTGATGATCGTGCGCGCAGAGGCGAAGTCAGCGCGTGGGGCCAATGCAAACAACTTCGCTTCGTCTATGATTGAAAAAGAGGGCGTGTAGGTTGTGAAGGTTCCGTCATCGAACGCAACGCTGAAGATGAGGCTGAGTGCAGTCAGTTCCGGGCTTGTGCACTCGCAACCAAATGGCGTGGCGCGAACGGTTGCAAGGACGTTGTTGAACACGCAGAATGACGGAGTCCGCGTCCTATTGTGGACAAGAAGTTGCACGATGCTGCCCCCTTTGCGGTCGATTGCAGTCGTCAACAGTTGTGGTCGCCACTCCGACGACAGCGCATCCACTTGAACAGCTGAACGATCTGATATCTCAACACCAGCGTTGTCCTCGACAGAGACACTGTAGTTTCCAGACGGCAGCCCAACAAAGAAGCATTGTAGGGCAAGCAAAGATGGGCTAGGAGCGGCTACAGCTGCATCAGAGACAAGTGAACCAACGCGGCAGCTCAATCGCTGTGATGTGGCCGCGACAACCGATCGAGATAGATGAATGGTTAAGTTAAACTGCGACAGCGCAACAATCCGAGGAGGGGACATTTTTGTGATGCGCATGGGCTCAACGACAGACAAAAGGAGAAACTCTGTCGACAGATCGAGTCCTCCAAATGAAGGAGTTAATGTCATGACACCAAGCGTAGAGAGATTTGCAACGAAAGAGATTGAAGTTGGAGTCACATCAGCACAAGCGATCCGCTTCGTCCCGATCAATACAGAGCAAGAAAGAGACAAGGGGAAACAAGAACCAAAGATCATCACATGAGTCGGTGTTGAAAACAAAATGGAGCTCGGCCTCAGCGAGAGTGCGGACCAACGGGCGGTAGCAAATATGTTGTGAACAGTGACTTGCGCGGCTGTTTCTTGGTCCGTAAGGGTTATTGCAGAGCTTCCAGCTTGGAGTAACAGAGGACAAGACAAACAATTCGCAGAGGCTCGTCTGGAGACAACACGTTGTGTCAACGTGTTGCAAATGATGGCGCCGGAAGAAACGCCGCACATCAAAAGGGAAAACGGCTCCTCCGCAACAACGACGTTTGGGGAGATTGTTAGCTGTGGGGATTGGGGCAAAAGTCGAACGAAGAGACCCGAGGAGCTGAAATGAACACCATCTGCACTCAACTCAACAGAAAGATTCGAAGCGACAACGGCACCCAATAATCGGCATGTGACGACTTTGGGCGAGTGTATTCCAATGACTACAGAGCTCCCAAGACGGCAATACACCGAAGGGATGTCAAGATCCTCTGCTAGATCTACGTTGACAGTGCCATTGGCAACTACAGCGGCAGCCTTTGGAATCGGGGAGCGGAGAATAGAAAGTCGAATGGAGGCGATGCAAGAGGAGGTGGAAGCCAGCGAGGAACGGATGCAAAGCGAACGAGGAAGTGAGACCAAGCTTGTGCTTGCTGTGCAAATTAAATTAGCGCCAACGAGAGTGGACACGATGTTATCGCCGTGGCAGAAGTGGTGCGGAAGGAGGCCGTCGCCAGACACGGTCGCTCTGAACATGTTCACACCGACTTGAATCCATGCCGACGACGACGGCTGGGTCGCTGCTACAATAGCCAAAGGAATTTTTGTAGAGCACAACGATGCGGCGCAGACGATGACACCTGCAGAGACGGAGCCAGAACAACCCAAGCTCTCAAAGATGTGCTCGTTGCGGACAGATGACAACACACGGAAGCTGCAAGATTCGGTCTTGAGATCTGGTCGGACGAACAAAGAGGAGGACGTGATAACTCTGACGATTTCTCCACTCGAAGAGGAAATCCTGCTTGGGGACAATTGCAGAATTCTCGGTGTCTGCAGCATTTCCACGACGACCGCAGCTGAGACAGTACCGAAGGAAGGGCTTTTCAATTGTATGGTCGAGTTTGAGGCGGCTAGCGGTGAAGACACAGCGCATACTACTTGATTGTCATTGACAATCGAGAGGGACATAGCAGCATTGGATGACCCCATGGAACATGTCAAGTCCGACGCCGCCGCAAACCCACTTCCTGAAACTGTGAACACTTGATGTATCCCGACGATGAAAGGCGATGGCAAGACCGACGTGATGCTGCAAACAGGCACGACCAAAACGGTTACGTTGAGGGCAAATTCGCCAACTACATCCCTAGCTGTCAGGGACGCTAAGCCGAAAGGGACATTCGAAGGAATTGCAATTCGAATGGCTGTTGAGGACAAAGAGAATGTCAACGAGCGACCATTGGCGAAGACAGCGGAGATCGACAAAAATCCTGAGCCTTGCACGAAAACAGCAGAGCCACTCCCTCGCGACACGGATGAAGGGCTGGCCGCTGTGACAAAAGCAGTTCGCTGAGATGCCACTCTTGATGTGGTCGAAGGTGGCGCATTCATGGCCGCTGCACCCACAACGTTTGGTCCAATGAGAAGAGAGAGCGTGTGGTTTGAAGATAGCCGAGAGGCGGCTGCAGGACAGATGAGTCTGAAGCTGACCGGTGAACAAGCCAGATCCATCGAACCGAGCCTAACAGACGGCTGCAAAGCTAAAACAGAAGGATTCACATCTACAACAATATCGGAACCATTCACTATCGTCGCCCGCATGATAATGGAAGGCAGAACATGCAGCCGAACGGTAAAATCTGAGCCAGACACACCTAGGACGTAATCGCCAGCTGCAATTTCCGGAGCTCGAGCCATCAACAAAGACGGCGAGATCCACTTGGTCTGTACGGCAGATCCGCTTAAGAAGACCTCCGTTTGAGGACGGAAATTTTCGCCCCGCACGGAGATAAGGCTAGCTTGCGAAGCAGGTATTGCTGACGGCGAAACGAAGTTGACCTGCGCCTCCTCAGCGATTTCCACAACAGCTCGCATGATAACTTGATCAGCTAACGTCACGGACACGATGATGTCGCCAACAGGAAGCGAATGCGTGTACACTTTTGCTCTGCATGAGAAAGCAACGCAAGCTAGGGGGTAGGACCTCGAGGAGACCAGCACCTCAAGGGATGCATTGAAGGACAGAATTGAGAGCTGGTGAGAGATGTTGAACACAAGGTCTTGAGGTATGGGCCGATACAACACTGACGTCTTCAGGGCCACTGATGAATCACCAACACACTGCAACGACAAGATCGAGGAGTCTCTGGAGCTAGCCAGAAGGACTGCAACGACCCCTGTGTAATTGTACACGACAGGACACGAAAGAGTGGTAGACGAAGTCGCGACGCACGAGGTTGTGTTCTGGCCAACCCACAGTGCGTATGAGTCACCTTGGATAAAGCCCTCGCCTCTAACTCGAAGTTGAAACCGAGTGGTGCAAAGGGCAACAGACGGTGACAATGTCCGAATGCGAGCAGCGCTGGGCAACATCAGGGACAGAGAGGGTACAACGACAAGCTGCAGCAAACTGTACGGTTGCGAGCATGTGAGAGTCAGATTCACCTTCGACAGCTCCAGTGCCACTGGGATTGTGCAGGTAGCGACGAGCGACTGAGTGGTTGCCTTCAGGTTAGACAGGCCCACGTGGCAAAACATGTCGAGGCAGAACTTAGGTGGAGCGATTGCGAATGAGATCGTCGCGATTGCGCCTCTGAAAACAGCCGAGGGAACTTTTGGAGAAATGAGCGCCAGATGCCCTGCGGAGATAATCGTTTGGCCGCATGTGAGCTGAACTAGCACAGAGCCAGCGTCTTCGGACATGGGGGGGACAGCGCATGTCGCGATAGAATTTGTTAAAAATGACGAGTTGGTCCGTAGTGAGGAGGCAAAGACGCAAGCGGCAGCGCACGGTAGGTTCAATTGTCCCAAGCCAAACAAGACAAGGTCAAAGCCACCAGGGTGTGGGCCCATAGTGGGAGTAATCGATGCAACGGCCTTGAAGCGGATGGAGATAGACAGGTGAGTTTGAATTACACTGGAGCCGTCAACTATCAAGCTAAGGATGCAGGTGCTTCGATCAGACACGAGGAAGGAACACACGATAGTTGTTGAGCTGACAACGTCTGCAGTGACAGCCTGAGATTGACCACATCTGCATGCAACTGGATACTGCGCAAAGTTCTTGCCAACAACCGTCACAGACGTACCCTCCTCGACAACTACTGGAAGAACCTTAGCCACAACTGGAGTCGAAACGACCTTAAACGTCACGCCGACAAACACCCAATCCTCTCCATTGTCAGAGTACGATAACGGTACAACGGAAACGTTGGCAGAAAGTCGCGGAGAGACAAAAGTAACTGCAGTGTCGGTGGCCCGGAACTCAATTGGAGAAGAACCGAGTCGAAGAAGCCTGCCTGTGAGGTTCCCTGAGCAAGCGACGGAGAGAAGGTCACCACCGCGATCGAGCAGAGACAGACGATCAGAATTGGAGCACGTGACAACGTCATTGTACTCAAAAAAGAATGCAGACGGCCTGCTCGATGCAGACAACCCAGCGACACTCAGCTGCACAGTTCCAGGAGTCGCAGCCCTTGGGGCGGTGCAGAAGAAGCCGCTGCTATCGCGCAGAAGAGGAACAACAACGTCGCCGAATTTGCAACTTAAATCCGCCTCGCTGCGGACAAAGTTGAAGGTGACGCGGACTCGAGAGCCTCCAGAGAGGGCCCCCACAGTTGGAGAGACCTTGAGGACCCTGAAATCATCTGAGCGGACGACAAAGCGAAGGTTGCTTCTGGTCGCGTGCTCCTTGTCAAAAGACAATTCGATTGAATAATTGCCAGGTTTAACCGACGGAACGGTGACTTGGGCATGAGAAAACGACATAACAATCGCCGAGGCAACGGTGATGCGCCCAAAATGCACTGAAAGATCTCGAGAAGTTGAGAAATTCCGCCCAAAGACAGTGACTTCGTCTGCTACAGCACCTTGGTGCGGAGAGACGCGGTCAAAGGTCAGAGGCGGCAGGAAAGTGATAACGTGCTTCGTTGGGAGTAATGTTGAACAAGCGTCAGTCGACACTTCCAAAGCAGCGGTCAGGGCAGTCGGAGTAGGCAAGGACCCGTGGATAGAGAGAGCAGAGACATTGACGACGACAAAAACAGCATTTGACTTGGACCATTCCAAACTACCAACGCGAATGCAGTTGATAGCTCCAACGCGAGCGCCTCTTAGCATAAGAGAAATCTCTTTAACATCGAAGGTGAACGTCAATGGCGCAACCTGAACAACGGCGACGTCATGGACTGCAGCTCCGCTTGGCCGCGAGAGGGGTGCGGTGGAATGCATAGCGGGAACGAGAAGAGCTGCTGGTTGGGGTGTTGAACAAGCTGCAGACTCGAGGACAAGGGAATAGTTACCCGGACCGAGGTAAGGGGTCCTGACGTGCAGTCGGGATGCATTTGAGACAAAGACTTCAGCTCTCGTGGAGCCGATGAGTGCGACAAAGTCCATGCCCGCAAGGACAGAAGGTTTCGAAATGGCGATAGATGCGGAGGAGTTGACGGCAACGATGGTCTGCTCCAGCTGCGGACATGGGACAACGAACACTTGCATGAAGTATGCAAGGGAGCCGTTGTCAGCGTGCACGATGCGGACAGTTGTTGCACCGAGGTCAAGGGACGGCGGAACTTCAACAAAAGCGCTGCCATCGCGAGCGTAGCGCACAACCCTTACAGCTGAGGGCGAAAAGTGCGCGATGAGAGAGAGCCCTGCGCGCAAAGGGAAGCGCAGGAGGCAAGACCAGCCTGCACAGAGCGTGTTACTGACGGGTTGTACAGCTTCTACGGTAGTAGCAGCAGCCTGTGGTGGTGGCCTTGGCGCACAAAGAAGCTGCACGTCACCAATTAATTGGCTCTGGCCTACAAAGAGAGAAAACGTGACGTTGCCAGTCCAGGTGCAAGTGACGGGGCACCAAAACGAGCCTGTTGCGTTCAGTACGCAAGGCAACTCCACGCCTGAGCGGATGCTGCGAAGGACCATAGGCAATACGGGGGAATGGGACAGTACCACTCCAACATATGAAATCTGGCGCTCAAAGACAACGCGAGGGGAATACGTCAGCAGCCGAGGGTTTGCCACAACCTCAAACGCAAGGCTCTGCGTGGCTGACGGCTGCAGCTCATCGCTCAGCAGCACAACGCAACTCTGCATCGCCTGAGCTGCAACAACCTCAAGTTGAAACGATTCGGATCCAAAGGCACTGACCCGGACCGCGGCACACCCACGTGAAGCCGATGCGACCACGACTGTGCTGGGGCTGCCGAAGATGCCATTAACAGCCACTAACGTGCGGCCGGGGGACATAATCGACTTGGGGCTGTAGTCTTGAACGAAAAAGGCAGATGACGAGACGGAGTCGCGCATGACCACGAACGAGCCGAGCGACACTACAACTTCAAGTTGCCCAGCGACCCGTGGCTCCGGTGCGATGGAAACGACGTCGGGCGCGACAAAACGACATGGGGATGGTGCTCCTTGTACGGAGCAGCGAACAAGGCCGCCAAGATTTCCAAATGACCGGATGCCTGTTGCATTTAAACTCACGTTTGCACCTGCGATGATAAACCGAGGGGTGACCTGGCGCAGCTGCGACGACGAGAGCGCCACTGCCGTTGCAATAACCCATGCACTGCCATCAGCGCTCAGAGATAGCGCCATCGACCCCTCCCGCTCGCCAACAAAGGCGCAGGTCGCACGGCCCTCTATGATGAAGCATGCCGAGGGGGGCAGGTCAGCGAGTTTGGCGCGAAGTTGTGGTACCACGGGCGATACAACAAAAGAGACGATCGTGACATTCGCGTAGGGTGCGATGAAAGCAGTGACATCAGTTGCTGCGAGGGGGGGGTGGATTTGGAGATGAAACACATTTGAGATGATAACTGCGTCAGCGGACAGCGCAAAAATCGACAAAGTCGTTGCACCAGGCACTTGGGGGGCAACACAGATAGCAGTGCTAGACGAGAGAAGCCGCATAGGGCTTAAAGCGCCTGAGACATTGCAAAGCGCCGATCCCACAAACCCAGAGCCGAAGAGGCGAAATGGCTGACCCGCCACGACGTCACCACCGACAGCGTCGATCAAAGGGGGAGGCAGCAATTCTGCGGTTGCCCACAGCCGCGAGCCGGATGGGTCGTACGCGTCCACTCGCAACAATCCCCCCCTCTCCGGCAGTACAATGCGAAGGATTGATGAGTTGGCTGCGGTCAAAACTGACAAGATCGTCGCACCGGTCACGCTGAAGTTGAAAAGTGGGTGGGAGGGCTCAAAAGAGAAGTCGACGACGGCACCAAGAGGCGCTGCCACACGCTGCGGCCGAATGGCGGCTCGGGCTGCGCAGCGGGGGGACGCAGAAACGCGCGTCATTTCGGAGCCATCAACATCAGATATGGCGACCGAGACGTTGGACTCAAATGAGGGGAGCGTGCAAACGAACTGCCCCTGCGAGGAGGTCACAAGCGCGGAGGTGAAAACCCTCTGGCCAATGCGGGCAACGCAGGCGGCCGCCATGTTGCGGAGGTGCGGCGGGACGCTCAGAGTGAGGGTCGTTCGGCCATTGGCGCATGTGGCGTCATGAACGGCGACTCCTCGAGCGTCCATCAAGTTGACTACGAGAGCGTTGGAGGTTGAGCCAACGTTATCTCTTACAAACATCACAACCTCCCCTGGGCTAATCTCGAAGGAGAAGGGGCACTTAACGTGAGTTGAGTTGAGAACGAAAGAAGGAAATGCAGTGCCATTCGCAACGCAAGAGACGGTCCCGTCCAGATTCTCCCCCGCCAACGTTACGACAGCACCCCCTCCCACGTAGATGACTCGGGGGGTAGCAGCAGTCGCAACGGCGAGGAGCGCTACTTTGAGAGATGGGGTGATTGCAAAGGTGCGGTCAGCGCACCTCAAAGTCGCCCGAAAAGTACCGCGGGGAAGGTGTGCTGCGACTTGAGCGCTCGTTGCGTTCGTTAGCGTCGCGACGAACGTCTGATTTGCAGCAGAGAAAACGCAGGGGGGGGTCAGAGTTGCCGCACAAGCCAGAGTTACGACGGCGGAGACCGACGCGCGGATGTGGGAGGGGACAGCTGCGCAGGAGGAGTCATCGAGCGCGCGGAAAAGGAGAGGGGCAGAGGAGAAGCGCGCGGTGTCGAGCTGAAGGGTGACGTTGCGAGGGCTGTCAAAGAGCGGGGAGGCGCAGAGGACGGTTGAGGCGTTGAGGACGAGGCCTTGGACTGCGGTGGGACCAAAGAGGCAGACGCCCCTCGTCGAAGTTAGCGCTGAGCCCGTGACGGTGATGAGGGTACCCCCCGCAACGGGGCCTGTGGACGGAGACAAAGAGTCGACGGATCCGAGCTGAACGACGTCGACGACACCTGCCTTGAGTTTGATGCCGTCGGGTCCGAAGAGGAGAACCACGGGGACAAGGCCTGAGAGGGGGAGGCGGGGGGAGCGGCACGTGACCGAGGTCCTTGAGGAGATTGCCGCTGGAACGAGAACGTCGCCAAAGAGAGCAGAGACCTTGAGGTCAGGGGGGGGGTAGGCGCCAAAGATTGCAACCGTCTCTCCGCCAAGGGGTGAGATGCGAGCAAGGACGGGCGTCTGGTGCTGCTCGGAGAAGGAGACGTACGTCGGGTCTGAGGGGGGGGAGGTGTGTGGGAGGGAGATCGACAAGCCCACGAGGCCCTCTGAGAGAGATGGCGATGGAGGGACTGGACATGCCAAGACACGAGGCGACACGACGGCGGGAGCTGTCCGCTGCGACCCAAAGTTACACAGGAAATTTGAGTTAGTCTTTGGAAGTGGGGTTGCGAGCAAGACGAGGATCTCCGTCCCTCCGCGGACTGGAGCGACGGAGGGAACTATGGCGGCGATGAGGGGGGGTGGGATGACCTGAAGAAGGAGAGAGTTGAGCGAGAATGCTGCCGGCTCGTTGGCGACGTGGACGGAGACGTTGCCGGCGTCAAGAGTGGGGGGGGGGTGGCATGCGATGGCGGAAGGGCTGATGAGACGAGCCGGCGTCATCGTCGAGCCGAATTTGCAGACGAGGGATGGGCCGTCGATGAAGTGTCTGCCCGTCACAGTGATGGGGGAGAGGGAGTTCCCGAACGTGAGCGAAGGCGTGAGCGCGTCAAGGACAGGGGGGGTGAGAATCGACAGGGACGCGACGGTCAGAGTTCCAAAGCGAGTTGTGAGAGCCAGCAGCGCTGATGACACATCAAGCGGTAGGGGAGGGGTGGCACACACGCCGCCAGCGTCTGAGAGCCTTTCGAAGCGCGCGGATAGACCCCCCACGTTGCACGACGACACAAACGTCAAGTTGCGTCCAGAAATCGTCACGGCCGCGCCGTCGCGGCGGATGGTTGTCGGGGCGACTTTTGAGACGAAAATGTAGTCGGAGGGGTTGGGGGGAGGAGCGAGGGGGGAGGGAAGGACTTGGAAGCGAAGCGCGGGGGAGAAGTTGAGGCCGTTGTTTGACGCTGCGACGGACAAATTGAGGGGGGAGGGTGTGGCGATGCGACAAGTGATGGAGGCTGACGAGATAAAAGCCGACTTAACAATCACGCCGTCCGCGAGTTTGCAAGCGGCGCTGCCAGAGGGGAGGAAGTTTGCGCCGATGAGGGTGAGGGTGGTGCCATCGGACGAGGCGGCGGCTGCAGAGGGGAGGAGGGCGGTGAGGGAGGGGGTGGGAACGAACTGGAGGAGCGGCGCGTTGGAGGAGAGCTCGCCGGCGTTGGCGGCGGCGAGGGAGATTTCGCCGAGGGCGAAGGAGCCTTGGGGAGGGATGGCGCAGACGATTTTTTTCTCGCCGCAGCTGACCAGCGCCAGGGCGCGGCGTGAGGTCGACGCAAGCGCGACGCAGGACACCAGAGGGGGTGTGCAAATGAAGTTTGCACCGAGGACTGTGACCGCAGCGCCACTCTCCGACGGCACGACCGAAGGGTGCAGCCCGACGACGGTGGGTGGGGTGGGTGGGGGCGGGGAGGGGCGCTGCGGCAGGCGCACTTGGAGGCGGAGTGTCTCGGCGGAAAAGGCGCTGGGGGCGTTCGCAACGGCGATGGAGAAGTTGCCGACGAGAGTGGGGGGGAGGGTGCAAACTGCGACCGAGTCGTTCAGGATTAGAGCGCGCACTTGCGCAGCGCCGATGTGGCAGATTGCACCCTCTGCAGGCGACACGAAGTTAGAGCCAACCACAGTGACTGCAGCGCCGCCGTCAGCGACGGGGGGGTGCAAATAGGCGAGGATGGGCACGGGCACAACGGCGAGGGATGATGCCGCAATTTGGACGCCACGGTCGAGCAGGACGAGGGGGAGGGTAGGATTTGCTTTCTCTGGTGTAACGTCACAAGCGACGGCGGAGGCGTTGATGGGGACTGTGTGGGTCGCGGCGCCAACCGCCGCGCAGACCGCCACCTCCAGCGACGGGGTGCTGGACGTAAAAATGACGCGGGTTGTTCTGTTTGCCGCAATGACGGAGGGGGTCACCCCAACGTTTATCGTGCTGATTGATGTGACGGCCAGAGACTGGCTGACGAGGATCAAACCGTCGCGAAGAGCCACACCGACGAGCAGCACACCGCGCGGAAGGGTTTGTGGGAGATTGCAGGCGACGGCGCGGTCGGAGATGGCGCGAGCAGCCAGGGCGACGTTGGATATAACGCAGTCCTTGACTAGCACAGAGGGGAAGCCATTGAACGAAATTGTTAGAGGGGGGGGTGCAAATGCCGCAACTAGGAACGGGGATACTTCGGAGAGCATGGAGGGGTGGAGAAATGCGAGGGGGGCTGTGGCGAGGACTTGTGCCGCGGACTCGACGGAGAGGGAGACGTTGCCTGCTGTGGAGGAGTTGACGAAACAGCAAAAAGGGGTGGTGGACGAGGTGACGGGGATGCGCGAAGAGCCGCCAAGAACGCAGGTCAGCTCGCCATCATGGATAGGAGTGGTGGCGCTGAAACAAACGCGCGAAGAGACACCCGCGCGGAGATAACGAGGGCCAAGGAAGGTTATGTTGGGTCGACCCTCAACTGTGACCCCCCCTCTTCCCAACAGAGAGGGACCTGAGAGGACTTCGACTGCCCAGAGGCCAGGGGATAGAGGGGGGGTGAGGCAAAGGGTGTCGTTGGAAGGGCTTTGTACTGCAGTTGCGGTGAGGGAGGTGGTTTGGTTTCTGAAGCGGCATTGAAGAGCTTGCGCAGAAGCGAAGCGAAGGGCAACCGCAACGGGGACGCTGGTGTGGGGGGGGAGAGTGGGAGGGCTGACTTGGAGGGAAGGGAGTGGGAGGGACAGGAATGTCAGGGTGATGGCGTTTGAGAGGACGTCCCTTGACTGATCGTAAAGCTGAAATTTGACAAGGTTTGAGGGGGGGGTGAAGTCAAACGGAACGGGGCATGTGAGCCACGTGCTGTTGACGAGGAGGGGGGGCGCAAGAGAGTCCCCCAATTTGCAGACAAGCGCCGCGCTCGCGTACGGCGCAACCCGCACCGAAATGGATGACGTTGCTGCGCTGATTGTCGCCACGTCAACAGCCACGACTGATAGTTCGGCAACAACCATCACAACGGCAAGAGACGGAGCAAACGCATCGCGGGTGAGGGGCGCCACGGTCGCTGAGTGATTGCCCGGGGGTAGTTGCGGCGGCAGCGCGCAGGCGACGGCGACGGAGGAGAGGAGGGTGGCAGGAGCAAAAAAGCGCCGGCCGAATGCGCAGAGCGCAGCGAGGGTGGGGTCAAACGCAGCTCCGGTGAGGGTGAGGGTGCGCGAGCCGCCTGCGTAAGACAAGGAGGGGGCTACGGATGTGACGGCTGGGGAGGGGACAATTTGAATTTGAATCTGAGCGGAGGCAAGGAGATTGCCGAAGGGCGACGCGAGGGTGAGGACGTACCCTCCGACGGGCAGCGCCGCAGGGAGGGGGCAGAAGAGCGCCGACGAGTCGAGCGCCGCGGCGGTTGAGACGGAGCCGAACGCGCAGCGGAGGGGGCCTGCGTAAGGAAAGGGCTTTAACAGAGGAACTTTTAAGATGTTGGCTGTTGCGGGGGCGACGAAGGGCCTCGCATCGAGCGCCGCACCCTCGACCACAGCCACCCTTGCGCGCGCAATGGCGCGACCACCTGCGCCGCACGTCACTGTAACGACAACATCGCCAACAAAAGGGATGGGGGGGGGAGTGCAAGTTAAATTCAAATTGGCGTCGGCGCTAAATGACCACAACGACGTGACCTCCCCTCCTACCGACGAAAATTCGCACGCAATTGCAGCGCCGCAGGCGATGCGGGAGGTGATGACAAGCGCAAGGGGGGTGGTCACGTTCGCAGCGATGATGGGGGGCGTGACGGCTGCAGCGGCGACAGGGCTGAGGACCTCAAGCACGGCCTCTGAAGAGACGCGGCCGAAGTCGTCGACGAGGGTGAGGGTGACGTTGGATGGGGGCGCCGCAGGGGTAAGGCAGCGGAGGAGGGTGGGGGTTAGGCGCTCGGCTGAGGTTGTGGCGGCACCGAAACGACATCTCCACTCCGAGGAGGGGAGGGGTGTCGTGCGGATGAAGAGGGGGGTTGAGGCACGAGCTTCGACGGAGGGGGGGTCGATCGCAATGAGGGTGGGTCTTTCCTCGCAGGCAATAGACCCAACAGTGGAGGAAAAGACGCCGTCGATAGTTTCGACGCGAAGAGTCGTCGAGGCAAGGGGGAGGGGAGGAAATGCGCAGAGCAGCGTCAACCCCAAAGTACCGGAGACAACTTGTGCGCTGCGCGACACCACGTGACCTGCGCGACAACAGAGGTCACTCAAGCCCGCAAGCGCCGCAGGAACCGGCCGAAGAGCAAATGTTGGGGCGCCACACCCCATGGCGATGCGCGGGGTGATGATGATGTTGTTATCCGACGCGAAGTCAGTTGGGGCGACGCGAAGGGCGGCAACTCGAACAGCCCGCCCCCCGAGGTAGAGGCCGAGGGTTTGGGTCGCGAGAGGCTGAGAAGGGGGGGCGCGGCAAGTGATGGATGTCGGGGAGGACGAAATGAGAGGGGATGATGTGTTTCCAAACAGGCAAAACGTTGTGGAGTTGAGGCCTTCGCCAGAGATAGTCACTAGAGTCCCTCCCGTGGGAAGAACGTTGGAAGGGTCTACGCCATAGACCCTTAGAGCGCTGCGGTGGGTTGTGATGAAGAGACCAGTGCGAAGGGAGACGGCACCGAAGGACACGACGACGGAGGAATCGCCCCGAGGGAGGGGGGGAGCGAGGCAGAGGAGCTGCGACGAGGAGGAGCGAAGGGCTTTGGAGGGAGGGGCCGTGGCGCCGAAAGAGCAAGTGGCAGCGACGTCGGGGAAGTTGGCGCCCTTAAGAGTGAGGGTGACTGCTGAGTCGGGGTTATCCAACAGCGATGGTAGGACTGCGAAGAAAGTCGGTGGGGTGAAGGCGTTGACAAGATTGGGGGGGGTTGCGAAAGCCCCGTTGGCGAAGGTGAGGGAGAGGAGGGAGTCGCCAAGGGGCAGACCGTCGCGGAGAAAAACGACGGCTTGGGTGGAGGCGACCGAACGGAGGGGGAGGCTGGCCCCATTGAGAACGCAGACGGGGTTGGCGGTTGCAAAGTTTGCGCCGGCGATTGTCAAATGGACGGCTGTGAGGGCCGGGACAAGACTTGGAGTGATGGAGGCGATGACGGGATCCGGCACGACATCAATGGTGGCGCTGCCACCCAATTCGACCATAGCGACCCCCGTTGCGACCACACGAACCGCGCTGGCCCCAAAGGGGAGGGAGGGCGCCCTACAAACCACCTCACCCTGAGAAATTGATATCGCCGGGACATCAAGCGCTCCAAAAGCGCAAGTAGCAGCTGTTGGGTTGAGGATTGGGAGATCCTGCGCGGCGATGCGAAGGAGGACTCCCCCCCCCGCGTTGACGGTGGAAGGGGTTATAGAGGTTACGCGGGGGTTGACGAAGCGATACGAAACGGAGCCGGAGCAAGGGATTCCATCGCGGATGATTTCAACGCTGACGTTGGCGGGCTGAGGGGAGGTGCCGAGGGCGCATGTCACGGCGCTGGACGAGAGGGAGGATGCCGCGACGACAAGTTTCCGCGCGACTAAACACTGCAGCTGACCAGCTCCGCCAATGTTGGCGCCTGAGACGGTCACAACGTTTGGGCCCGTGAGTGGTCCTGCGGAGGGGCGCACGCCCACAACAGCGCCGACAGCGCCTTGGTACGTGAACGCTCCGCACGACACAAACGCTGACCCCCCCACAGACACATCAAGACTGACAACCCCAACCCCACCCACAGCACGCGGGACGCGACACACAACACTCCGACCACCCGCATCGACCCCACCGCTCACAACAACAACTCCAAAGCGACACA
>JAIYDP010000214.1 GCA_027487435.1 Verrucomicrobiaceae bacterium
GAAGCGGGGGGGCCCCACCCCCAGCTCCCTCGCTCAAATGCGCAGGCCCAGCCGGGGGCGACCCACACCCCCCCCCCCCGACGCCGCCCGCGCGTACGCCACGTGCGCCGCAATCGCCGCCCGGAGCTTCGCCGCCTTCTCCGCAGGCTGCGCGCGTCAGACCTCCCCCCCCCAGCCGCACCTTCACGGCGGGATCATCCGCCGCCCAAACGAACGCCGCCAGCGCGGGGGTGAGGCTGCGCGTCGTCTCCGTCCGCCCCCGCGCGAAGCGACGCGTGCCTGCGGTCTCGTACGTCGCAGCGACGCGGCCGTGGGTGCGGACGTGCGCGAGTTGGAGCGCCGCTTGGACGAACGCGTCGGGCGAGACGTCGAGGGGCTTGAGGGCGGCCTTGCCGAATGTCTTAAAGCTCACGTGGCGGAACTCCACAGAATGTTCGAGAAGGACCGCAGCAGTCTCCGCCGAGTGGAAGGCCTCCACGTGCGACCGGCTAAAAATAAAAGGCACCTCCTCAGCCACAACACGCGCGGCCCCCCCCAACTCCCCCACCGCCGCGTACGCGCGCGACTTCGTCGCCGCCTCCGCGAGGACGCGCACCGCCGGCGGCGCGTCCGCGGGGGCGTGCTCGCCGTTGAGCCCCCCCGTCCCGTTTTTAAAAATAACAAAGACGAGGGCCTTGTCAAAGTAGCGGTTGCGCGCGTCGCTCAGGAGGAGTCGCCGCGACGCTTCGCTCACGTCCGACGGCGCAGCCGCGTCGAGCGCCACAAAAAAGAGCGCGTCATCGAGAGCCGCAAACCCGCGACGGTTGGCGTCGTTTTGAGCCACCAAATCGGCGCGGATCTGCCGCTTCAGCCCCCCCAAAAAAAAGACGAACGGAGGCCCACTCCTCGCGCGGGAGGGTCGAAAAAACGCCCACGCCGAGGCCCTGCGGCAGCAGCGCGGCGCGACGGCGGATGTCAAAAAAAATGCTGGGGCTGTTAGTTAAGGGGGGGGGGGCGGACCTCTCGAAGTCCTCGACGCTAAAAGCCTTGCCACGGACGTCCTTAACGGGGACCTTAAAATAGTGACCGTGCGCTGCGACCACAAAATGGTTCGAAGCGAAGGGGGGAAGGGTCACGAGCTTGTCGCAGCCGTGCATTGGCACCCGCACGGTCGTGAAGAGGCGCGTGTACTGCGCCATGCAAACCGCACCCCCCCCCATGTCGTCAGGCGTCAGCTCCCCCCTGCGCATTTAGTCGACCCCCCCCCCCCCACTTGTCAATGAGGTCGCGCATCTCGAGGACAAAACGTGCCAGGCGCGCGGCGACCTCAACCTGCGGGTCGCGACGTGTGCGTGTGCCCGGGGAGTTGATTTGGCCGAAGTTAACGCAGAAATTTGAGTTCATTGGGAGGGGGTAGCGGCCGGAGAGGTAGGCGAAGCGCTCCCACCACTCCTCGAGCTGGCGCGTCACTGCGTGGGGGGGGGGGGGTGAAATATGTGGATTTAAAAAAGGCTATCCGGGGGGTGGGGACGAACCCACGACGTCGCGGCGGCGGCGGCGCGCTGCTCCAGCGCCGCCTGCAGCCTCGGCCCGACGGTGGCGGCGAAGTCGTCCCAAAGCGCCTCTGCGGCGGCGAGCTCCTGCGGCGAGAGGAGGGGCTGAGCGGAGGCCAAGTGCGCCCTCCTCGAGCTCGCGAGGGTTGGCACGGGCAGCTTGGGCAGCTTGTTCTGGTTGGCGAGCATTCTCTAACGACTGGAAAATAGAGCATTTAGCCATGGCGTCGCACGCCGCAATCGTCCTCGGCGCAACGGGCGCAATCGGCCGTCACGTCGTCGACGAGCTTGTCCGCAGCGAGCGCATCACCCGCGTCACCACCCTCACCCGCCGCAACGTCCCCGAATGGACCAGCCGTTCGCCTCTTCAACCCCCCCCCCCCCCCAACAGCCGCAGCGAAGGTGCGGCAGGTTGTGGTGGCGGATATGGCGGCTCTCGACGCTCATGCCGCCGCGTTTGAGGGCCATGACGTCGCGTTCAACTGCTTCGGCACCACCCGAAAGGACGCCGGCTCAGCCGTCCGCCCCCCGCCGCTGCGGCTGACGCGCGCAGGAGGCGTTCCGCGCGATCGACCACGGCGTGGCCGTTGCGTTTGCGCGCCTCTGCCGTGCGGCGGGGGTTGGGCACTTCCTCGTCGTCACGTCGCAGGGCGCGGCGGCGGACAGTCTATTTTTGTACATGCGCACCAAGGGGGAGGTGTCACCCCGCACGCTAAAAATAACCCCGCGCAGATCGAAAACGATGTCGAACCCCACCCCCCGCTAACTAACAGACCGTCAGACCCGCGCCCTCGGCTTCCCGCGCGTCTCAATTTTCCGTCCGGGGCTGCTCGACCGCGGCGCCGACGCGCGTTGGGTCGAGCGCGTGGCGAAAGTTTTCACCTGCGGCATGCCCGTTGAACGCGGTCTGTTAGAGTCGAGTCTTTAACTCAAAAGTCGCTCGCGCCATGCGCGTTTGCGCCGAGTCGTCTGACGAGGGGGGGGTGTTTGGCAACGACGAGATCAACGCGCTTGCTGCCCGCGCTTGACTGTAACAGATTCGTTTAAGGAGTCTTTACGTTGTACAACACACTTCAAAACGCGCGCCGCCCTCATTTTTTGGCCGCGACCTCGCGCGCAAATTCGTCCTGCGCCAGCGGCGCGCCAAATATGTCCCCCCCTCCCTCAAGCGTACCTCCAGCAAAGAACAGACCCCCCCAGCCCCCCCCCTCCCTCCCTTCCCTCCCTTCGCTGCGCCGACCACGCGCAGCCGCAAAATTCAGCCCACCGTCCAAAGTTGGCGAGGCGCGTGACGCTGTGACAAAAACCGGGTCGAGCCGAACGCGGCGCGCTTCCCCCGCGTTGAGGCCTGCTGTCAAATTGACTTTGACAAGCGGAGCAGCCGCAAGGTCCAAAACAGCCCCCACCCCCGACGGCAGAAGCTCCCGCGAAGGGACGCGAGGAGGAAAATGCCTCACCCCAACTTTCCCGCCCCCCCCCCCGCCGACGTAGGGGCTCCCTCTCATGAAGACATTGGCGCTGGGTGGCCTAACTAATGGTGCGTCTTTTAGCGACGGCAGAGTGGTTTGGAAGGAGGAGGGGGGCACAGAGGCGCTTCTGGCGGGGGGGGGGGGAGGGGACAGCGCGCGAGGGAGAGCATTGAGTCTTTTCTTTTTGGGCGTTTGAACTTTAACAGAAAATAAATCTGAGCCTGTTAGCGATGACTGGCGCTCAAAGAGTGCGGGGGCCTTAAAAAGAGTTGTAACAGATCCAAGTCTGTTAAGTCGAACAGCCTTTGACGTCCGAACCCCCTAGCTGCGTCAGACCTTTTTTTTGAGGGGGGGACGAGGGAGGGGTCCAAAACGGAGAGCCACGGCGCATCTGCGGCGCCGCGACGGGGGGGGCCCATCAGCGCGCCCAAGAGGGCGAACTCCGCGTCGGCGCGAGGGGCGGCGGGGCGCAGCGACGGCGAGGAGGGGGTGCTGACGAGGAGTGACCCCCTGTGGCGCGCGCGCTGGGTGTGAGCAGGGGGGGGGGGGGTCTACGCGATTGAACTCGACGTAGGCCCCAAACTGGACAAACGCCGACCGCAAGTTTGCAGCAGCCAAACGCCGCAAATTTGAGGCCACTGCGACGCGCGCGTAGACGCGCCGCGTGATGCGGTGGCGCCACTCAAACAAACAAACAGACGTGAGGTCTTTAGCCCCGCGCACACGCACGCGCGAGGCGTAGCTGCGCGCGACGCGTTTGTTCCGCCCGCGGCGCAGGGCGAAGGCCTTCCATCTGCAGAGGGGGGGGGGGTTACAATTTGAGTGGGGCGATAGCTGACTTCAAAAACAAACCCCTTATCTTTTTGAGCTTGTTATAGTCCTGGGTGGAGCTGCAGGACGTCAAAAAAATAAAAATAAAGACCTACCTCACTTTCCCCTCCCGCAGGTCGCGCTGCAGCCGGCGGTGGGTGCCCCAGGCCCGCCCCTGCCCCCATCAGCCCCCCCCCCCCCCCCCGACCCAAAAGAACGTCCGCCGCTGCAAAGCGGCAAGCCGCCGCACCCCCGCCGTCGCGAGTTGTGTTGCGCGCCAGCTATTTTTAGCGCGGGTGTATGCCCCCCACCCCCCCAGCTGCTCCAACAGCCGCTCCGCCCGACGGTTGGCGACGCAGCGGCGCTGCAGCCCCAGCAGCCGCTGAGGTGTCAGACGCTCCACCTCCCCCCCACAGCTGCGCGATTTATGTTAGCGCTCCAAAGTGCAAAACACTCCCGCAGCCGGTGCCGCACGTGGCGCCGCTGTTGCGCCGACAGAACTTTGGCGCGCCCCTTTAAAAACTCCCCCCACCGCACCCACAGGCGCCATACGCTCGCGACGCTTCGCTGGAGGCACCGCCGCAACAAACTCGCGACCTTCGGGGCGATGGCGACGCTTCGCTTCGTCTGCGCCATCCAAACGCTAAAAAGAGGTTTAACAACTGCCTTTTCGCCCGCACCAACAGCCGTCAAGAGGCGGGTGCGACGGGCGCGAAGGATCGGCGCGATGGCTCTCCAAAAATAGAACATCTTGCGACGAATGTGTTTTGAAGCGAAGCGAACGAGACGGCTCTCTTTGAGGCCGCGCACGTGACGTTTGCGGCGTGCGCGGACGAGGAACCCCCTGAAGTGGCGCTGGATCGCCGTCGCAGATGCGTCGAGACGAGCCGCACGTCGCTGGCGAAGCGAAGCGACCGCGCCGTGGCGCCGAAATGAGCATTGTGCGACGGTCGCTGCGTAGCTGCGGGCTAAAGACTCAGTAAACTTGAGTCGACGATGGCGAGGGCTAGACCGCACCACCCGCGTAAAGAACGCTTTTAAACTCCGCATGCGGCCGCATTTGGCACGCGCAATGCGGCGTCTAATCGAATTTTGAATTTTCAAAAGCGCGCCGCAAACGGCCGCGTCGTGGCCGTCGTGGCCGTGGCGGGCGCCAAACGTCGCGGCTGCGAAGATGTGCGCGAGCTGGCGCCGCGCGAGGAGGCGGCGAAGGGACACGTGGAGGAAAAGGCATGCGCGCCGCTCTGTGGCCGTTAAAAGAGGGGGGGGGGGGGTGACCCTTCGCAAAGGCAGAGAGCTTCCCCAGCCGCAGGAACCTCAAAATGGCAAAGTGGCGGCGCCAGGCCGTCTGAATGAGGGCCGCAAACGGCGCCTGGACGAGCGCAGCGGCTTCGTCGTCGTCGTCGCGCGCACGAGAGGGGGGGGGCTGCCAGAGGGGCCGCTCGGGACGGCCACTGCGCAGGGAGAGGAGGTCGAGGGTTGTGGCGGTGGACTGGCGAAGGGAGCGGGTGAAGTTGAGGCGTTTGCGGAGGAGGTGGCGGACGTTGTGGGAGCGAAGGTGGCGCTGGATGAGGCCTGCGGCGGCGTCGCGACTTGGCCCCGTCATCCGTTTGTTAAAAGTCATCATGATTCATCGCTTTTATTTTTAAATTTGCCACAACGGCCCATGCGCAGATTTCGCAGGGGATGCGATGGAAACGAGCTCATCGTGGACCGCAACATGAGGGGCGGGGCTGCATTCAAAGAAGCTAAATTGGTCCCCGAAATTGGATCGGAGCTAATTTTTGGCGCCAATTTCTTCATGCAGCCAGTCTTGCAAAAGATCTCATCTTTGGTGCCGAAGAAGATGACGTGGCCCGTCTACGCGTTTTGCGTCCTCGTTCTTTCCACTATTCTCTACCTCTTGTTCTCAGGCGACACCCTCTATTTCTACTCATTTCTAGCCGAAGTCGTCCGCGCCTCCGGCATCCTCCTCCTCCTCCAAAAAATCGTCACGCAGAAGAGTCTGGACGGTGCGGCTACCCAAGCGTTGCCCCCCTCCTCACTCCCAAGGGCTCTCTCTCAAGACCCAACGCCTCTTCGTCGTCGTGTTCGGCACACGCTTCTTGTTCAAGCTCTTCTACGAGCGCGACTATTTGTACTCCGCCGTCGAGCTCTTCGCCACCCTCGCGTCCGTCTACGTCGTCGTGCTGATGCATCGGCAGAGCAAGAAGAGCTTCAACGTGTCCCACGACACCGCAAGGGACGACATCCTCGTCGGCGTGTGCGCCGTCGTCGCGATTTTTCTCCACCCGAACGTGACGTCAAGCACTGTCATCAACGTCCCGTCACCCGCCCACTCGAACTCACAAAGCAGATCCTGTGGGCGTTCTCCACGTACCTCGAGTCCATCGTCCTCTTCCCCCAGATCTGGATCGTCCATCAGATGAAGGTCGTCGAAACCCAAACAAGCCACTATTTAGTCTTTATTTCTCATCTGGTGCACTCACAACGAAGGCGTCTCTGTTTCTGTCCCGGGTCCTCGAGGCCGTCTTTTGGATTGTAGCCCTTGTCTTCCGCGGTTACTCTCGCGTCTGGGCGTCCATTGCTTACTACGTGATTATCACGGAGCTGATTCACTCGCTCTGCCTCGCAGACTTTGTTTATTACTACGTCCTCTCGTACACCGCACAGTGGTTGACATTTTTCTCATGTGAAAGGTGGCGAAAGGGAACGAAGATGGTTTTGCCGGCATCTCTGTAAAATAAATTGTCATCTGATGTGTAGTTCAGCCATCATAGCGCTTCTCTCAGATCTGAAGGCATCTCGTCTACAAGTGTGCATCTCATGCCGCCGACTCATTGGTGTTGCCACGGTCGTTGACCGTGCCTTGCAATCGATACCACTGTGGAAATCCGATGACCGCCTTGGAAAATTCTAATATTCATCTGGGTGATTCGACGATAGAATCTGCACATCTGCTGGCACCATCAAGAAATTCAACGCCAACCTTGGTGCTGCATGGACATGAAATTGTTCAAATTCAATTGCATTTCAAATCAGCGCCTTGAAACAAATTCTTTCAAGTTGCCGTCTTGCAGCCTGTCTCTCTAGCTGAACTCTAATAGAAAATTCGCGTGAGTCGATGCACCTCGCGAGCTCAAACGCAATGCAGACACTTACTTTATTACACACAACATGTCCTCGTCACAAAGAATCGTACGGGATCGTTCGATTCTTGGAGTCACTTTATCGAACGACATACAGTGTACCTTTGGTGCTCTTGTAGATATTCTTGGCCTTCGGCGACATTGCCACAATGCGCACATCACCAAAAATGGGAACGAAATAGCCCATGCAACCACAATAGTAAAATGAGAAGGGTCACTCTTCAGAAGTTAACAGAGTAATATGGTCACATCCAATACCACATCAAGCAATAACACAACTTGATCACTGAACGCTTGTTGATGAGCACGTTCGAAGTTCTTCTTAGCTTCATTGAATTCTTGAATTATGTTCCTCTTCGATTCACGATCTTCCATGGTGCGCCGCCGCCTCTCAATCATTTTGAGGGAGGAGGACACGCCTTTCAATGTGTTAGCATCGTTTCGAAGCGTGTTAGCAATCCTGTCAAGATATGATCGTCCTTTCAGCAGGATCCCATTGCGATTTTTCAGCATGAAATCCGAAGTGGACTGACTCTTCTCGTTGACTCTTTGGCCAGCGATATATTTCCGCAAATGTTTGCCTGAAAACGGCCGCGTCGTGAACTTCACTGGAAGAATCTTTTGCTGACCAAAAATGCTTGCCCTGCTCCTCGCTCTTATCGTCTTAGCAGTTGCTTCAATTTCTCGGAATCCTCTAGAAGACCTCGACAAAATTCGATCTTGCTGATTCAATCTTTGTGGTCATCAAAACAAAAATCGAAACACTTCTTGCTGATCCCTTTGCTAAAAATTGCAAGCGCAGTTGAACCAGAATCAAGGGATACCTCAATCATTTGCGGAGGCGAGCCCATCGCAACAGAAACAACAAAACTTGCAAAGAGTCAAAGCGAGTCATGGGACTCCTCACCATTGACTATGAATCCGAATAGGAATACGGTTAACTTCGTCTCTTGAACCAAACGGAGGAGCCATTGAGAAAGACCCATTCGAGACAATCTGTAACCGTCATTGAGAAATTTCATAACGCCACAAGCCCGGCAGGAACTTCTCTTGGCACTGACTCAATAAACGCAGCCGACTTATTCCGTTTTGCAAGACCAAGCACAGGGTTTTCGTCATTAGAAAGATCAAATCTTCGAATTTAGAATGAAGGAAATCAGCAGTCTCACAAAACAGCAACAGATGTAAAGAAAGGCACCCCAAATATGATGCCTTCGAAACCAGGAGGTGTCGGTGAGACGCAAGCATGTTGTCCAGAAAGGTCAACTTTGTAGTTTCGGCCAGCAATTGTGCTTTCTCGGTGTCAGAAACAGGGCAGGATCGCAACAAAGCCAGCGTTTGAGGCAAATCTTTTGCAACACCTTCATAAGGAACGGAAGACAACATGCCCTCAAGCGTTGTTGACGGTAGTCCCTTCAATGTTACATTTCGATGAAATGCAGGCACAATGCACGCAGCTCCAGTGTCCAAGATGGCAGGAATGAACGATTCGTCAGCAAACGACAAGTAGCTCTTTCCGTTGTCTCCGAGAATTCCAGACACGGGCACCGAGTACTCGACAGACTGAAATGTCATCACCGCTGACAATTCTATGGAGCCCACTGAGGTTGACGGTACGAACGACATGGGCCCATCGTGCATGCTGGGCAAAATACCGCCAAGCTGAAGCTCACCTTCAACGTCACATCGAAATCCGTTAGCTCACCGTGGCTTTCGCCGACGATGATTGAGAACAGCTTCCGCCTGAGTGTCCTCTCGTCAGCAACAATTTGTCGATGCGACAATGCGAAAACGAGGGGAGGAAGCTGTCCACGCTCGTACCGAACTCCAATGCCTGCGCGCATTACTTTTCAGTAGGTTCGAGGACGACCTAACAGCCCCGACGTCGGTGGAGTAGCTTCGGGAGACGACACGTTTCGAATCATGGCGAATGGTACTCTAGAGTAGTAGCTCCCAATCTAAAAGCTGAGCATGCTAAGCAGCTGGCTACAGTGACGACGTCGTGTCCGACGTAACCGCTCCAAAGCGAGCCATCCGCGTACGACAGGTCTATCCGCTTTGGAGTGTTGCGGACAGACAGCGAGACGCTCAGATTTGGGTCGAAAAGGATCCTGCCCAGGCTGTCGACGGATGCGCCCCAAACTTGCGACGTGAGCATCAAGAAGACGAGTTCGTGATGTCTCATCAACTTAATGAATAGAAACTTGAGTTTTTAATGGCCTCGTGGACGAAAGCATTGTCGTCGGCCTTCTCCTCGATTATTCAAGCGTCAACCCCGCCGCCAGACTGCACCGTCGTGACCGACAGGCTGACAGGTCTGGGCCGGGCCGAGCGTCTCACGCGGCCAGAAATTGACGTCGTCACGACGCCGCCGTTCATGGCGGCCCAAATGGAGGCCGTTGCCAACCTCTTGGCGCCGCGCAGAGGCCACGTCATCGTTTGGTCGCTCCTCGGCGATGAGTTTTCTGCCGCACTTGTCCGCCGGGACATTCATGTGGCCCCCCCCCCCCGTCGTGATGAGGCAGGTGCAGGAGGGCCCCCCCCTCTTTGACGACGTGCCCGTTCTGGAGCAGCTCTTCATGACCGTCGCTGCCGTCCACAAATGGCTCGCATGCGACCCCAACAACGCCGCCGTCATCTTTAGCACAGTCCAC
>JAIYDP010000158.1 GCA_027487435.1 Verrucomicrobiaceae bacterium
GGGGGAGTGGGGGGGGGGGGGGGGGGGGGCGGTGGGGCGGGGGGGTGGGCGGGGGGGGGGGGGGTGGGCGGGGAGGACCCTGCAGGCTGTACGGTGTGTGGCGGTCTCGCATGACGCTTCTATTTTTGTCACAGGGTCCGACGACAAGACCATCCGCGTGATCCCCCCCCTCCCCCTTGGCTTAGCCGCCAGGTGTGGGATGGACGGCAACTGGAGGGGGACACATCAATTGCCTCTTCGCATGTCCTCAACGTCGGCGCGAAGGTGGGGGGGCTGGCGACACTTGGCGACGCGTTTGCGGCCGCGCTGGAGTCCGGGGCTGTCATCCACCACAAGTTCGATGCCTCTTCGCGTGACGCAGAGCCCATCGTGAGGGCCTCCCGCCTCCTCGAGGGCATTCCCCAGCCTGGCGTTGCTTCGCTTCGCTTCTCCGAAACTACGTCGTCGGTCTTTTACAACCACGCGAACTCACCCCCCCCCCTCCGCAGATCGCTCGTCGTCGCGCACTCTTGCGGCCTCCTGCGCGGGGTGGACCCCCGCGTCCCCCGCGACGTTTGGAATGTCTCCCTCCCCGTCACAAACGGCCTCTTAACGGCCATGGTACGTCCGTCACACAATGCCGGGGCGTTTGGGGGGGGGGGGGCTGCGGCTGCGCGCGCGCTGATGGCGCAGGCGCTGGGGCAGGACCAAACGTACGTCGTCGCGGCGTCGTCGTTTGGCGCTTTCGTCCTTTTTGACCTGCGATTTTTTCTCAACGTCGCGACGTTTTCGCTGCCGCGGCCGGCGGCTGTGTTGGCCTTAGAGACATGGCACAAGCCGCAAAAAACGGGTATGAGGCCGCTATTGTTTGCGGCGACTGCGGGAAATGAAGTTGCGGTGTTTGACATTGACCGCGGCGCGGCGGTGTGCCGGCTGTGCGTGGAGAAAGAGAGGGGGTTGGAGGGCGAGAGCGCGGCCGCTATGACTGCGGGGGGGGGGGGTATCGGCGCGGTGGGGGGGGTGAGCGACAGCGGGCCGTACGGGCTTGCGGAAGTGGAGCGGCTGCTTCTCGTCGACGACACGGTTAGGGCCATGGCGGTGCTGGAGGGGGGGTGTGTTTTGACAGCTGGCACGGACAGGTTAACAACAAATGTGCGCCTCTGTTAAATCTGCAGGAGGATCCGCCTTTGGGACCTCGACAATGAGGCGCGCAGCTTCGTCGTCGCGCAGCCGTCAGATGCGCAGCAGTCCGTTTTTGCGCGCGACGGCTCGTCCGAGCCCTACCGCATCGTCGATCGCCGCATCGCGCGCTTCGCCGAGTCGGACCGGAAGACCCTCCCCCCCCACGTGGCGGCACCGACGCCCGCGCACTTGGACTGCGTGACGGCCATGGCCGTGGCGACAGCGCCGCAACGTCTGATTTCTTGCGGGAGGGATGGGGTTGTCAAAGTTTGGATGTAATTCTGTTTGTGAAGTCTGCGTGAGTGATGCGTCGGATGGGGCACGTCACGGCCGATGGCTGCATCAGTTTTTGATACAGTTTACTGCGCCCTCCCATTTACGTCTTTTTTGTTGCTCTCTAATAGAAGAAGCCGAGGATCTTGCCACCAGTGTTCCTCCGCTTGGCCTCCTCGTGATCCATGACGCCGTAGGAAGTGGTGAGGACGATGTAGCCAAACTGGCGAGAAGGGAGAAGGCTCGATGTCCACTTCTCCGCATCAGGGAGCTTCATGTCGAAACGGGGTGAGATCACGCCGCACTTGTTGAGGCGGCCGTTGAGCTCAACGACAATCTTGCCTGCACGGCGATCGTCGACGATTTCAAACTCACCAATGTAACCTGAGAGTCAGTGAGAACGGTTGACAGAAAAAGAAAGAGTCATCCCCGTTGCAAATAAGTCCATTCATTAGCAAAAACCAAGTTCTCTCCATTCAACGCTTACCGTGCTTCTGCATGACCTGGAGAAACTTGACAATAACCTTGGAGCAAGGGCGGATCATGACCTGCCTCTTGCCACGCTTCTCAGCGTTGTAAATGCTCTTCAGAGCATCAGCGAGAACGCTCATCTTCACCATTTTGAGAGATTTCTGAGAGATCAGACGTGAACAAACCCTTCTCACAAGGCGCTGGGGAGGGGAGCAATGACTTGACCTGAAGAGCCGTTGTGGACAAGAGCATCCACTTCAAACAAGCGGGAACAAATGACTAAAGTTGATTTTTTTTGCCGCTCTCGATGTAACGATAGCTAAAAAATGTTTGAAAATGTAGATGTTTTGTTCACAAGATGAATTTAAAGCAATCAGCTTGCTTCTCTTTCATTTGGTTTGTTTATTTAATTTTAATTTGCACTTGAATCCAGGGTTCAAAATGGCTCATCGACTGCGTTCGTATCGAAATATTGTTGTGACGTTTCAGCGTGGACTCGTACGAGCAATCCATCCGACAAGCCTTCTTCCACCGCCAACAAGTTGTCATCTATCGATGCCTTCAAAAAGCCGACTGGCATCATTCGCAGTCTCTCTCAGTCTGTGGCACAGAAAAGGACGACTCTACGGGATTTGTGCGACGAAGACAAAGAGCGAGTCTCTAGATTGGTCAAGCAAGTAGGGACCCTCACTGAAGAGCGCGATTCACTTGTGGCACAATGTGAGACGCTAAAGAAGGAAAAAGACGACGCCACCAGACGTCTTCTAGATGATAACAAGGCCATTTCAGATGATTTCGAGAGTTTCTTTTATCTAGACTACATTTTGATGTGCCAGTATTGAGAACCAAGTTCCGTCAGGCCCTGGCACTGCTGCGGACGTATCAGCTGAAGCTGAAAGAGGCTGAAGGGGATAATGAGCGTCTACGTGTCGAAAATGACGAGCTTCGAAAGACGCAGTCCCAGGAGTCTTCAAAGGCATCGTACACTGTCTCGTGATTTGTTTGATCGCGCAGATTGGACGCAAGCAACGCTGCGGCCTCTCTCTTGATGAAATTTTTGTCGTCCACAGCTGACGCAAGCACCTCATTCCTCAAGACAACGCCAGCTGCAGTTCAGCAGGAACCACACAATCTCAGTCAAACCCACAGCAACGTGGCGCCTGCTGTCAAGCCTGAGGAAGTCCTGTTGGATCCTCCAAGCACATCCCCCCTCACGTCGTCGCTAATGCTTGCTCCACCAGTCATCACAGAGACACCGTCGCGGCCAATCTCGGCTCCAATTGTGTCGAACACGTTCTCTCCAGCTACGTCAAACTCATTATTTCCTCTCGGCAGTTCTCGCGCGCCATCAGAAGCGGGAACTCAGACGGAGCAAGTTCTCAAGGAGAGCAAGCTCGCACAGAGGGAGAAGGGGTCACGAGTAGGCCGGACCGAGGAGTGGAGAGCAAGTCGCGCAGTGTTTGAGAGAAGCGGGAGCTCCACGTTGTCAACGGACGCTGAGAATGACCGCATGGCTGCGAATGTCGACCGTGGCGAAGGGCGGAGGAGGCATGTGCACAAAATAGTGCCCAGGAAATCTGTTTGGACATGTTGCGGCCGTTTTCCTTTCTTATTGCACAGATGGTACCACAGATGACGATATCGACGTCATTGCAAGCTCCAAAGGCGCGTTACGTGATGTGCGCTTCCTCTTGATGACCTCTGACTCTTTAAGGACGACCACGACACTCTCTTTGAAAAGAGTCTGGTCGACATTGTCGACGAGTTAGAGCGAGACGCTGCTCCCTTGCTGGAGACCAGACGGACACAGAAGCAACACACAGAAAATGTTGTGCCTCTCTCGAAGGGCAGGAAGAAGATTGATCATGACTTGCTTGATGCTCTCGAAGCCCTTGCAGAGGCAGAGTAACGTGTAAATTACGATTGATTGGCGTCATGTTCAATGCAGGCGACAGTCTCATGATGCATGCAATCACTTGCGGTCCTCGTTCTGCATATGAACTCGTTTGAACTGAGCACGCAAGTGAGAAAGGAGCTGGTTCCGTCAATAGTCGCGCGTTTGTGGTTGAAGACCACCTTCTTTTTAATCTTTAAATTCAAATCCCGCGCGTGGATGGCATTTGCATGTGGACCATTTGTCCCATCAGCTGCAGTCAGTGAAATAGAACCTGCCGCAGGTGTGCCAGCTAAGACCAGATCTGCCAGGGCACTCAAGCCTGTCCACCTGAACGTGGATTCAGACGCGATCGAAAGAGCCCGCGCTGCGAAGCGGGGACGCTGTCAGCTCGAAGACACGTCAACGCAGCTGTGGGGAAGCGACGGTGACTCGAAAAAAACTGCGATGGTGTGTAATTACTTTGTGCTTCTGATATCCAAGCTGTGCAACAAGAGTGTCACCGTCGTCCACGACTATTCGTTGTCAGACCCCATGGATATTGATCTCTTTTGCAATGAGGCGATCGACCTATCAGCCGAAGCTACACGGATATTAGATGACGTCACAGAAGCGTTTGAAGGCGCTCTCGACACGGCGGCAAACATTGAAACCTGCGGTACCCGACTCTGTGTCGTGATAACGATGAAGCGCTCGACCTGAGCGCTGACATATCCGGAGACGCGCTTGGAATTGATGAGCCCCTTGTGTTCAACAGCGAATACGTCATTGACATTCACGACCATTACTTCGGCACGGAGGTGCGGGTCGCCGCGAGAGTTTTGATGTCTTAGCTTCGCTATCCTTTGAATTCAAATTATATGGCCACTCAGAATGACATCAACTCTGCCATGAGAGGCATCCTGATTGATTGGCTGATTGAAGTCGCTGTCGAGTTCAACCTGCAGGCGGACACGCTCTACACAACCGTCAACTACATCGACCGCTACCTCTCGACATGGAGCGTCCCGAGAGGTCGTCTTCAGCTCCTTGGCGTCACTTCCATGTTGATTGCGTCCAAGTACGAAGAGATCTACTCGCCGTCTGTGGAGGAGTATGTCTTCATGACGGACAACACGTACACAAAGAAGCAAGTGGCGGACATGGAGCTGGAGGTCCTCCTCAAGCTCAAGTTTCAGCTCACTGTCGTCACCCCAAACACTTTCTTGAGCGTCTTTATCGCTGCAGCAAAGCTCTCGCCAGAGGCAGCCGCGTTTGCCAAAGTCTTACTTTCAACCGCGAAGCTGACGCTTTAGTACGCCGCTGAGTCCACCCTGCAGGAGTACCGCTTTCTGAGGTTCCGCCCCTCAACCATTGCCGCAGCGGCTGTGCTGGTGTCCTCTCACAACCTACATCAAATTGCAGAATGGGTCAGACCCGTGTGTTTTTGTTTTTGACAACCAAGTCGCCGACAATGGAGCGAATCACTCGCCACACGCGGTCTGACGTCATCGACTGCGCGAGGGAACTGCAAGCGCACCTCCTTCAGATTCGAGAGAGCAATCTCAAGGTGACTCTTGTCGTTGAGGCCTCATTTTAGAAGGCGATTATCCAAAAGTACTCAAAGGCAAGCCTTGGCTCGCCAACTCAAGTGTCTCTCAACCAAATGGCGCTCTAGGCGTGTGGAACGTCGGTCGCAATGTACATTAGAGTGTCGTGTAACGGAGCAAAACATCCCGTAGTGAATGCGTTTTATCAGTCAAGAAAACATCACTCTTAAAAAATGTACGGGATGATGCGGTAGGGGACGGTGTTGCAGTACCTGATCCAGTCCTTGCCGTACTTGCCGTAGCAGCGGGTCTCGTCGCGGAAGCAGCGGTGGACGAGGAGGACGACCATAAAGGCAATGTAGAAGTAGGGGATGGGACTGCTGAAGCCACAAGGAAGGCAGTACGAGAGGGACAACATGAGGTCCCCAAGGTAGTTAAAATGACGAGACAGGCCCCAGAACCCAGACACGAGCAACTTGCTCTTGTGGATCTTGCCGTCGGACGTCTGATACTCGGCTTCAATGTATTTCGCAGGCTTTCCGAATAACTCAACATTTCCATTCTTCTTCCGAAATTCGTCCTTTTGGTTGTTTGAGACGCGGAAGATAATGTAACCGGACACTCCGAGTGCGAGGATGAGGAACATTTCGAGAGTTGTGAGATGGACTGGGTTCTTTGACAGCCACTGCGCCTGGAGGGTGTACATGAAGGGAAGCCAGACGGAGTCGCCCCACGCGAGGTAAAAGCCAAAGTGGTCATGCGCGATGTCAATAGTCTTGAGATACCACTCTTCATTGCACAAGTAGTCGATGCTGTAAATGGCCTGCAATATGTTCACAAGGATCATCGAGTTACTCAACTCAGGCTGGGCAAAAGCAAACGACAAGTTGATGAAGCTCCATCCGACAATGCCTGGACGGCCGTTGTGAAAGAGCTTGAAGTCGAACATCTCGCCGATGCGAGGGTTGAGCTCGACGCCCATGTGGATGTCGTAGAGGGTGTAGCCCGAGAACTTGCGGTCCTCCGGATGGGAGGGGAAGAGCAGAGCCTTGAAGTAGCAGAACAAAGTGAGGGCGAAGCCGTACAGATTTGCGCAGATGAGGAGGCCACTCCAGTTGTCGGCGATGATCGTCGCGTCAATCCACCCCAGCTTGACAGCGGTGATTGCAGTGATCATCGTCACAAGCCAGCACTGGAAACCGTTCACGCGGTACTTGAGAATATGACCAGCGGGTGTTGGGGCTCCATTTGCAATGCGACCAGGAACGAACATATAGAGAAACGCCTGAAACAAGACCCAAACGACGAAATACTTCACAACGGTCCACGACAAGAACTTCCAAGGAGATGAAAGATACTCGTGGAGGAAGTTGCGCGACATGTCAATGAAGAAAACGCGCACAGTATCGGAAATGCTGCCTCCAAATTGAAAAATTGCAACATGCAGCAGCAGCACAAGCATGGGCGAGAAAAACACGATTGAAATGCACTGGATGTTGAGAAAAACTGAAGCAACACCTGTGCGGCCCCAGGTTAGGGATCCTTTTTGATCAGACACGACATTTTCGACCTCAGAGGTGTGGGGCTTGGAGCGTCTGCTCGTCATGACACCCGTTGACCACAAGTTCTTGTCTCTTGGGGTCAAGTCAACGTTTGCCCAACTTCAGTTCGCATCTCGTGTAAGACAAATCCACCAATGGTCTCTGTTCACGAATGTTCGATATTGCGAGACTGCCGCTGAGATCACCCGTTGAAGATTTGTCAAATTTGCGAGGAATTTCCGAGCGTGTTGGACCCGAGCAGGTTTGTCGGAACGCAGTAATTGCCCGAAAGATCGTGATCTTCATCGATTGGATCTCCGGTATCACATAGCAACACTGCAAATTGACTGGAAGAGAGTTATATTTTGAAGACTTGACGGGGTTATGCGAATTTTGTGAGTTACGCGTGCCAAACGAAATCGTGCCCTTGGTTCGATTGAAGGAGTTGGACATTTGCATACTGAGCTTGTATCCACTTAGACTGCAGCGATGCTGACAATTTAGCGTCGTTCAATCTCGACGTTGGCAGCACGTGAATCATCTTTTTTACACACACCCGTTTTTGTTAAATCAAATCTTCGCGTCACCGCAATCTGTAATGAAATCGCCCGAGCTCCCCAACGGCGTCCTCTTCGGTCATAGTCAGCAAATCAGTTGGCCTCCACATCTGAACGGTCAAAATTGAAGTCCCCCGACGCCACCGTCAGCGTCCCTGCCGAGCGGCTCCACGACTCGTTTTCAGAAATTGAGAGAATTGTCCAGGGGTCATGGGGGTTCCATTGCGCGTCGTAAACACTCCCTCTTGTTGGTTAGTCGCCATGAGGGTGATTCGACCTGTGCCCGCAGTGGCTGAGGAGGACTTCTGATGGTCCAAAGACGTCAGGATTCGCTGCGTCAAGGGTTGCGTTTGATGCCTGCGCGTGAGATTTGAAACGGGCTTGCTCGACTCGATTCGTGGTCCAAATGATGATTCTCCCATCTTCAGACGAGCTGAGTTGGTCAAAGCCATGAAGAGGCAACAACCTCAAGAAGACGTTCCGATGATGGGGGGACCAACTGACCCTCCGTCGTCAGCGTCAGCCGTACGACAGTGTGCCACCTCAACACCGATGTTTGATGTGCGTCGTATGTTTGCACGATCGCAGAGTCTGGCGAAGTCTCGTTCAAACTTCTTACGTCGAGGAGAACTCGTTGCGTGAGACTCGCCGAAGGGGACTTTACCAACGGCTCCGTCCTCCAGCCCCACCAACAAGAAATTTTCATCCTTCGCACGTCAGGCTCTGAGCGCGAACGTTGCAACCAGTGCGCTCCAATCGATCGCAACGAGCCCTGTCCCTCCGCAAAGACCCTTCGTCTGCAAGCGTCACACTGACGCGACGGGAGGCTTCACGAGGGATGACGGGAGAGTGCCCCTGCGCTTGTCGAAGAGGCACAACTTCTTGTCGTCGCCAATGGACGCAAACGCGTTCGAATTTTGGGCAGAAAAAACAACGTCATTGATGCAGCCGCTGTGCCCTCGAAAACGACAGAGCGGCGGACACGAAGTTGGGGCTTCAGAGACGTCCCAAAGCAAGAGCTTGGCGCCTTTGTCTGCGGCGTGAGGGGTCGCCGCTGGGGGGTCACCTCCCGACACGACGAGGTTCTGACCCGCAGCCGTGTCCATTGCGAAGTTGGATTCGTTGGATCCGTCTGAATGACCCATCAAATACAAGGGCGGCATCATTTTGGAGCCATCGGCTGGAATTTTGAAAATTTGAATGTTGGACGTGTCGGTCTTGAGGCAGAGAAGAGACCTCTCGACGCCGAGCTCTCTGCACGTTTGAGAAACCTCTCAATTCTGGACCTGATTCGATTGACTTCAGACTCATCAGGGGTCTGAATACGGCTTCAGGATGAGAAAGGATTAGGGCGCTGTGACCCCGTGACTTGAATGTTTCGGCTGCTCTTGTCTATGCCCACTTGGGCAAACCCATCTTTCAATTATTGAGGACGAAGATACTGCATACCTGGTCCCATCACTCTTCGCTTGAAAATGGTTGCCTTGGCGATCACGACTGCGCTTGGCACATCGCCTCTGTTCGAGTTAAGGAACCACACCTTGCCACCTCTCAGAGTAATAGATCACTTGGTCTGTCGTGAATGGAGCATCCTTTATCAACGGTCCCCATCTAGCGGTGAGCGATGGGTTATCCAGCCGATTGTTGATGATCATGTCATACAAAATCGGCACTCTCCGGCGCCAGTTCTCAAATGAGGCCTGTTTCTTGGCTCCCTGAAGGCCAAATGAGCAAACAATGGGTTCAAGCGCTTCCAATTTACCTGAGATATGTCGGATTTCGCGTCATTGAGGGGCCTCTTCATTTCCCGCCAGATCCTCCATCAACTATAACAGATAATCTTATTTTCTTTTTTAAATATGTACTGCAGAGGGTCCAGGAATCGAGGCCTTTCTTCACGAATTACTCCGCTTGCGAACGATTTCTCGGCTTGGTATCAAAGCGTCATAGACTGCGCAGATCTTGCTGAAAACGCACCTGTCAAAGTCTGTCTCAGCTCCTGTCTTCTTTAACTGAGCAGGGCTGCACGGTTTTAAAGCCCAATGGCTTTGCATTATGGGACAATATCAAAGCTATTTTAGATCAGGAAATTAAGAGGACGGGTCACGTGAACATGTACTTCCCTCTTCTGATACCATCTTCGTTTTTGCAGAAGGAAGCGGATCACGTTGAAGGGTTTGCAAAAGAGTGCGCTGTTGTAACTCACCACCGCCTTGCAAATGTTACCGGCTCTGATGGTAAGGTGCGCCTTGGCCCCGATCCAGAGTCCAAACTTGGTGACCCATACGTGATTCGGCCGACCTCAGAAACGATGATTTGGAGTTTCTTCAGGAAGTGGATTTCATCCCACAGAGACCTTCCGCTGCTGACCAACCAGTGGGCGAACGTTGTCCGATGGGAACTGCGAACGCGGCCTTTTCTTCGCACGTCCGAATTTCTCTGGCAGGAGGGCCATACGGCGCACGCGACAGAGGCCGAGGCGTTGGGCGAGTCTCGGCAGATGCTCGACGTGTACAAAACCCTCATTCAGAAATCGCTTGCAATCCCCGTCATTTCTGGAGAGAAGAGCGTCTCGGAGCGGTTCGCTGGGGCGGAGCGGACGTACACTTTGGAGGCGCTGGCGTGCAACGGCTGGGCGCTCCAGACCGCGACATCACATTTCCTCGGGCAGAACTTCTCGCGTGCGTTTGACGTCCATTTCCGCACGGCGTCGCAGACGGACGAGTTCGCGTGGGGCACGTCGTGGGGTGTTTCGACGCGACTTGTCGGCGCGGTCATTTTGACGCATTCAGACGACGCCGGCTTCGTCGCGCCACCTGCCGTAGCGCACATACAAGTTGTCGTCATTCCTCTGGGAAGGGGCTCTGCTGCACTTGCCGCTGCGAGAGAAGTTGCTTCAGAGCTTTCGAGCAAAGGGGTCAGAGCCCACGTCGACTCGCGCGAGGACGTGAAGGCGGGCGCTAAGTTCTTTGAGTGGGAGAAGAAAGGAGTGCCGCTGCGGATTGAAGTTGGGGAGCGGGAGCTTGCGAGGGGGGAGTGCCGCTTCGTTTGGCGGAAGCATTTGGGCGACGACTTCGTCCCGACGGCTGCTGCTGCGAGCGAAGTTTTGGACGGCTTGAGGAGGTTTAATGACGCCCTTTTCTCTGCAGCCGAAGCGCATCTGAAGAAGAGTACGAAGAGGATACAAAGCTTTGAGGAGCTTCAGAAAAGTATCGACGGCGGCGGCATCTTCCTCGCGGGCTGGGCAGAGAATTCTGTCGCAGAAGCTGAGGTGAAGGAGCGGACGAAGGCAACGATTCGATGCTATCCACTTGATGAGCAAGCGGACATCCCAAACCTCAAGTGCATGTACACTGGAGAGCGAGCCACTCACGTCGCGGCATTTGCGAGGGCGTTTTGAATGAGAATAAAATTGTGAACTTTTACACTATACATCGCCAAATAGCAACCACTTCATTTCTTACTGTCTCTTGCTTGATTGAGAAGCGTCATCAACTAAACGACCCTGGGTTGGAATAAGATTCGGAATGCCGTCTCGGATTCGGTACTCCACCCCAAGCTCGTCGTTTGCAAGAACTTGTTGTGCAGCATCAAGCCTCAGAGGAGTCTTTGTCAGAGGACAAGCAATAAGGTCCACTAGCTCTACGGGAACCGACGAACATGTGCGCAAAATTGTCCGCAGCATTACGACATAATTAACAGATTGTGGATTACAGTTGTTACATTGATTTGACTTGATGGATGGATGGGCGATTTGAAAGGAAGTGGTGCGCACGAAGTACTGCGTGAAATGAGTCTGACGCATGCAGCGAGCTCTGCAGCTCCTCAGCCCTGACGTGCCACATCTCCTTCCCGGCGCCATTGCCTCCTCCGCCCGAGGGGGCGGACGCCAGCGCGGAGTCGCCCCGCAGGAGCGGCAAGCCAGAGAGACGTAGCATGCATGGAGTTATGTCTTAACGCCAAGCGTCGAGTGTCTTTCGCCGCCCCATGAAGGCTTCGTCCGTCGACGAGGCCCCTCACTGCTGTCAGCGGCTCACCACCCGCACTCACGGCGCAGACCATTTTCTTTGCGCCGAGCACTTGGCGTCAGTTGCCCAATTGGCATCGGCGTCATGCCCGCTGTGCCATTTCGCTGACACGCCGTCCCAACAATTGCGTGCGCATTTCGACGCGTTGGCGCAAGACGAGAGCGACCTCCGCGCCGCCATTGACACGCGCGAGGCGGCCCTCTCAGCCCTCAAATTGGAGGTGGCGACCGTTTCTGCGTCCTTGCAAGCCCTCCGGGACAAGCGCAGCACCCTCCGACTGCAAACTCAAATCGCCAGGCGAGGCCTCGAGGCGGCCACAGCCGCTGAAGCAGCCGCTTCTGCCGGCATTTTGCGCGCGCCGTTTGAGCGCGACCATGCGGCAAGCCGCGTCGCGGCTGTGGGCTTTCTCCTCCTCTCGACGGACACGCCGTCGGCGCTGCTCGAAACCGCCACCGCAACGCTCGAGAGCGACCTCTCAACGGGCGCTGATGTCCTCCCGCACGTGCGCGACGATTTGGAGCGCCTCTGCGCGTCTCTTTTTGAGGCGCTGCCGACGATGGCGCCGTCGTCGGCCTCTGCGGGGTTGAAAACCCTGACGCTTTTGTCGCAGCGGGCGTTTGAGATTCTGCCCCCCCCTCCGCTCTTTGTCTGCCGCATTTTGCCGTTCTTGCAGTCCATCAACGCAACCATCTCAACCGCAGCCGCGGAAATGCTCGTCGCGCTCTCGGGACGCTCAGCGGCCGAATTCGTCGACGCCGTGTGCGCCAACAAGGGCGAGTTTGCGGTTGTTAACTTCCTCCGGCGATCAAATTCTCTCTCCGAGCTGGCCGTCTCTTTGGCCCTTGAGCTAACGACTATGTTGCTCCAAAGTGCAAAAACAAGAGAGGCGGCGCTGTTGTGCGACGTCATTTCGACGCTTTTCCTCACACTCCGCGCCGACCCCCCCCCTCATCTTTCCCTCAAGTGCCTCTTCGCGCTTCGTCTTGCAGTTGAAGATCCCGCAGGGGAAGAACTTTTTGCCGCTCAGCCCGACGCCACTGACGTCATTTGGCGCGCCTACGTCGCCCTCTCTTCGTGCCATCAAACCGCCCAAGAGTGCACGGCGATGAAAAGCTCAACCGCCGCACTACTCGCCGTGGGAACACAGTCGCAGCCGCTACCACTCCTTTTTCTATCAACGGATCGAAAAGTCATCGTCGCCGCATGCGGCTGGCTTGAAGACGCTGATTTGGTCACGCGCCGCAGCGCCGTAGCGTTGCTTCGAAGAATTGCGCGCGATCAAAAGGCTCGCGAGATGGTCCCCCCCGACGTCGTCCCTCGCCTCGCCGCCTTCGTCGGCGACGTCGGCACCCCCTGCGCCAGCGAAATTGCGCTGGAGACGCTCTTCCATGTCTCCGCCGTCGCGGAGTTCCGTCGAGAGATCGTCAAGTGCGCGATCATGCCGACGTTGGTGTCTTCCGCACGTGCAGCAAATGAATCCCTTCGCTTCTGGGCGATGGGGGTCATTCGAAACGTTGCTGCGGCTTCCGACAAGGCGCTTGGGGAGGCCATTGCGTGCGGCGCCGCTGCCGCCGCGGTTGAGATGATGTCATCAGAGCGCGTGAGGGACGTCGAAATGGCGCTCGGCGCGCTCGGCGTCTTCGTCCAGAAGCAAGTCCCGTTCGAGCCGGCGTTTTGGCGCGACGCACTCCCTCGAGCGGTTGCGCTTCTTCACTTTAAAGAGGCTTCTGTGTGCGAGTGTGCCGCAGCGCTTCTTGCGGCGCTGTGCAGCAACGAGGACGTCCGCACAGCCCTTCGCGAGAGGGGCCTTTTCGCGTCGATGATTTTGGCGCTGGCGTCGGAGGAGGCGAACGACGTGGCCGTTGACACGTCCGTCGCGCTTTGGCTCTGCGCGCGAGATGTCAAAAACAAGACCCCCCTCTGCGACGCGGGGATTGTGCCCGTCATCGTCTCGATTTTGTTGGCGCACCGCGACGCGGTTGGGAGTGGCGACGAATCCCCGAAGTGGGTCTTTCTGGAGAACATCTGCGGCCTCGCCCTTTCTCTAACAGCCGTGCCATCTGTTAGGCAGAAATTCATCGAGGCTGATGGGGTGAAGCTTCTGGCCGACTTTTCGGCAGCCGAGAACGAGTTTGTCGCAGAAAATGCAGGTGTTGTGGGTTGCATGACGTTCTGAGAATCGAAGTTGGTGCAATGATGCAGCTTTCGAGCGAAAGTGATGGCGTGACTGCGCTGCTTGAGAGCAACAGGTTCCCGTTGATTGCGACTTTATTGTCCAGCAGGTTTGATTCGGTTGTTCGAGAGGTTGGGTATGCCGCCCTGATGTTGATACATTCAGGCTTGTCTGACGGTTCTCAATGCGTCGTTTAGCAATGTACTAGCTTCAGAGGAGTTTGGAAAATGTGGCGTGTTAGAAAAGCTCATTTCTCTGGCCCAAGGCAACGGCGACACAGCCGTTCGTCAGGCTGCTGTTGCCGCTCTCGAAATGCTGTCAAGAACAGGTTTCAAAATGCGCCACTTGCCTGATTTTTTCAGAGGGCAACCGAGCAAGAATGAAGGACGTCTCGGCTCGAATTGTACAGAGTTAATTTAACAAATGGATAAATGTTTTAGTTAGTTATGTTGGCTTTGGCTCCATTTGTAGATGCTTGCGACTGTGAGCCAAGGCCATGCTCGGCATCGTTTTCTTGTTTGCCGTCCGATTGCTTGTTTGTATGCTCAGGGGCAGACTGCCTGACAAATATCCGATTGACCGAGGAGGGTACAATTCATCGTTACGTGTTTGCAGCAGTGTTTGCAGCATTGTTCTTTTTCACAATCATGCGGACTTGTCAGGTTTATCACAAACGACAGGGCTCTCTGAAGCTCCTTACGTTCATAAGTCTCGCTCTCGGCTCTCTGATCAAATCGATCTACGTGCTCGTTTTTTCTCCTGCAGAACCGAGTTGCCGATGGACTTTCGCGATATGGGGATTTTCTCTATTCTTTTATTACTTATCTGGAACTTATATCCTCATTTTTTGGCTCGCAGCAACGAGACCTGGGTTATCTTCGACATTGACCATCCGTCGGCGTGTTTTCGCGTTGATGACTGTTTTTGTGGTTGCAAATGTTACGACCGGGACAATTGTGTCGCTGACGGACACGAAGCCGGCCCTCTACGCATATTACGCGGCCAATATGGGGTACGGAGTTCTGCTCCTCGTCGGGTCCGCGATGGTCCTGCACGTGACAAGAATGAGGACGTTTGAGCGCATGAGCATCTCAAACGTCTCCTCATCCTCTCTTACCGTGTCTAACTACGTGCTCGCTGTGGAGTCAAGGATCAAAGAACTCACTATCGCCATGATCGCTCTGCTGTCAATCTACGTCATCACCCTCGTCGTCTACACCGCCATCGGCGCAGCAAATAAGTTGGTCCCATACATTGTCTCACAAACAGTTTTCGAAGCAATTGTAGCCGTGTTGCACTGTTTTGCAATGAGATTTTTCCGAAAATTCCCAAAAGTTGACGAGATAATTCTATCTCCAGTCACGTCCAGTCCTCGACAAGAGTCTTCACTCTTGAAGAGTGTGTAATATGTCCTCTACTGTGGAAATGTAGATTGCCCGAAGAGGCTGTAAATCACTTCAAATGTCTGCAAGTTTGTTTTATCAATATGCGGCGCAGTCACAGTGTCGGGTCTTCGACTGGAGTTGAAGCAGGCGACCAAAGACGTAGTACCAATTCACCAAAGTGCAGCCTCATTTCAAGATGCCACAACGGTCCCCAACGGCAACAAAACTTTCGATCCAATCCTCAACTCAAATTTCTCTTTCATTTATCTCTTATATTTGTTACGCTTTAGGGGAGATGCTGGTTTGGGTATTCGCAACGAATTTCATTGCGCTGGGTATTTCTCAGACATGTTTAGGCACCATTTCGCTGACTGCTTCATCTGGTACTATCGCCGACGGAAGTGGTTCCCTGAGTTACTCCAACAACTTGAACTGCTCGTGGATCATTGCTCCTGCAGGCGCGCCCTTGGCTTCAGCTCTTAATATCGTCATCGAGACATTTAGCACTGAACCATACTGGGATATTGTCTCTATTTTTGACGGCAATACAACGTCTGCCCCAGTTTTGGCTTACTTGCATGGAAAGCTGAGTTCGAGTCAGCGTCGGTCATTCGCGTCGTCAACTCCTCAAGCACTGATTCAGTTTACATCTGATGCATCTGTAGTCTATGACGGATGGAGTATTTCGTACAGAGTCGTTTCTGTGGGGTCGAAGACTTGGTGCGCGGGCCGAACTAATTTGGCAGGGTCTGCGGGCACAGTCAGCGTGAGTTCGTACGGCGCAAACAGCGCATGTGTGTGGGCCCTCCCCTCGACAGGCTTGTCCTCATTTACTTTTGTAACTCTGTCCATGGACACGAACTCTGGTGATGCGATTCAAATCTACGACGGACGCGGCTCTCAAGTCGGCACTTTCCGCACAGCCCCTGCCGCCATGCCATCATTTTCTTCATTGCGTGGCGCTCTTCTCCTCTTCTCGTCAGACGCTCTTGGCAATTCGAAATCGTTCTCGTTTCGGTGGACTTTTGTTGCTGATTCAACGACGCCGCCCCTCACAACTACCTCCGCCCCGGCTGCTCCCAAAACCTCCTCATCAACTGCGTTGGTTTCGTCGACGTCCCGTCCCCCAGTGCAGACGACAACTTCATCTTCGCCACAGACTCCCTCCACGACCCCACCACCACCCTCTCCCACGACGACGCCTCGCACCACAACTGCAACCTCCTCTCCGTCGACGGCGAGAATTGGGACCACATCATCCAGCCCTGCAACTCTCACAACATCGTCCGCATCGTCCACTACGCCCTTACCTCCGTCGACGTCGCTGACTACAGCAAGAGTGACCCCACCAGCAACGACAGCAGCTCCAATGACGACGTCATCTACGACCGCGGCGACGCGACATTCCAGCGCAGCGGCATCTACTGCAAGTAGTGGGATGGCTACTGGGACGCCGTCTCGTACTACGACGTCAAGTGCGTCAACATCATTGACGGCAACATCGACGACAGCTCGAATTGCGACGACCTCTCTCGCATTACCGACGACCAGTTCTGCCCCTTCGTCGACGAATACTTCGAGGTTGGCAACGACGAAGAGTGGCTCTACAGCGGTTGCAACCACAGCAGTGGCTAGCTCTGCTCGCACGACCTCATTGTCGACGTCAACAGCCGCGTCGTCAACGTCCACGTCCTCCCGGAGCACTTCGGTCGCCCCGACCACGTCCCCTTCGATGCGTGTAACTTCGACGCCGAGTGCCACAACGTCACCGCTTCCCCTGCTCACACCACCACCGCCCATCGATGATGGAAACGATGATGATGCAATGGTGCTCGCGTGCAAGGGAACATCGCCCCTCGTCGCTGCGGGTGGGGCCGTTTCGCTCTCTAGCCTCCAATCTTTCACTGCAGATGACGAGATCTCATTTTGTGTGTGGCACGTCGTTCCGCAGAGCGCTTCGAGGCCTTTTGATGGCGTCGAAGTGTCATCGTCGCCTGCTGTGATGGATGCCCCCCTCCCCATGGGCGTTGTGCCGGGTATTTTATCACGCGAAGCCGCTGCTGCCGTCTCGACCTCAACTCGCTGGAACGTCGCGACGCGTGTCACGAGCGCAGCCGTTGCGACCATCGTGTTGCGGGTCACACCGCCAGTGCCATCGGCATTAGCCCTGCCGACTCTAACCTATAGAGGCATTTACTCGTCAGCGTCGGTCGGCTTCATTTCTCCCCTCCCCTCCGAAGGTGGGGGCGCTGTGGTCTGGACGGCTGCGTCGCCCCGCCTCGTCAGCTGGACATTCCAACCCGATCTCCCGCTCCCGCCCTCTGGCGGCGCGGCTGTGCTTTATCTCCTCAGGGCGGACACAGCTGCCGTCGTGGACCAGCTCTCTGTGAATTTTTCCACCGGAGCAGTCGCATTCACGGCCCCGACGTCCACTCGTCGATATTTTTTTCGGCTCGTTTGTGATTCCCCCCCCCTCATAGTCGACTCCAGCGCTGTTGACGTTGTCACGGGAGCCACTACCTCCGCGCCTGCCATCAAGACGGTGACCGTCCGCTATGAGGCCGACTTTGCCACCATCGTCTCGTCTGTGGAGGCGCGAGTAACGTTTGTCCAAGCGCTCAAGCGCGATCTGCTCTCGTACGTCTTCGCTGGGGTGTCGAGCGCAGACGTTGACGTGTCGAATTTAAGACCAGGGTCGGTTCTAGCTGACGTTTCGATGACAGCACCGCTGATGGCGTCGTTTCTGAGCGCCGCTCTTGACCCGTCGTCGTTGTGGGCACGCACAACTCGCGCAGGCGTGCGGTCCTCGTGCGGGGACGGCATTCGCCTCGCGCTGGAGGAGTGCGACGACGGCAACTCCGCACGGTTTGATGGCTGCTCATCGACTTGTCAACTTGAAGGATGGCCTTTCGTGTGCACCATCGGCGATACGCCCGTCGACAGGACACTCTGCGGTGAGAATTTGCTCCCGCTGTTCGTTTGCTGCGCGGTCGCAGGCGTTGCGGCATTGTTTTGTTTTTTTTCGCTCGTCACATCCCACCCTGTGACGAGAGCCCGAGCCCCTTGGCTCTTCGCCCCTCTGCTTGTTTTTTCTACGGCCCTAAATGTCGCACATGTCATCGAGCTGATGGGGCGCGGTTTGGGTGGGGATTTTGTCGTGCCTGCGGTGGCGATCCTCGCGTGTGCCCTCGCCGTCAATGTCGCGGCCATATTCGCCGTTGGAAGTCGAGCCTCTCTTCATGATCGAGGCAGCCTGTCGGTTCGGACGATTTGCGCTGCGTTTACACTCTTTGCAGCCGACAACGCCTCTCTTCGCTTCAGCGGGGCTCACGTCCTCGGAGTTGGGAGGTTTTCTTGCGATCGTCGACATAACGACCCTTCGCGCAGCAAGTGGACGTCGCCGTATGCGACCATGTGGGGATTCGCTGTGGTTCGCAATTTGTTAGACTGCGCACAGTTTGTCCTCCACTTTTTCATCGCTGCGCAAACAAATGGCCAATTTCTGACTGCTGTCTCGTTCGTCTCCGTCATCGTTGGCGGTGCTGCCGTTGGCTTGAGTTTCATTCGCATCGTCTCTGCGTTGTGCAAGGAGGCGCTCTGCAAGCCCAAGCGTGCTGTTAGGCAACTTTCGCGGAACCCTTCGCCAGTTCCAACTGCACCGCCGGCTCCAGCAGTCTACGGCTTTTATGATGTGCCCAATGGTGTGCCAATGGCGCAAGGTGTGTACGCTCATCCATTGCCCTACGATGATCCGGTTGCGGAGGCTGCGGTCATTCCTCCAGTGGTCCACAATGAACCTGTTGCGCAAGGTGTACGAGTTGATCCACACGTCAATCATCCACCGCTTCACGCCGTGCACGTGGGCGATCTGGACGGCGTTCATGTGGACGTTGAAAACGATGAGGCGATGGCGAATTTGGAAGCGCTTGCAAGGCAGCAATGATTCGTCAAGCATCCCAAATACTTGCAACAATCGAATCGTTCGATAGAATGTAATTAAGTGTAGTCATGTCACCATCTCTCGAACACAAGCAAATGACTACAGCTTGGGGTCGTTTGCCCGCTCGCTAAATAATTTCTCAAAAAGCTTCGTCGGCAGAACAGCTTTCGACGCGATAACGAACTTTCCCAAAAAGCCGACGACATACCGGTCCTGTGGACTCTGCGCAGTGATTGCTTCGAAAATAGCCTCCGCAACATCAGACGGAGGGATCGCCCAAAAGTCGCCCTTGAGGAAGCGAACGACCCGCTCGACGTTTGACGAGGGCGGCGTCAGAAAACAATTCTGCTGTCGGAGACCCTCCGCAATAGTGCGCTCAGGGTCAGGGTAATAAATCTCCCGCAGGGGGGAGGGGTAATTTCGAATTTTTTCAAACTCGCGGGAGAACTTCTCCCGCCAAAGCGCGGTGTCAATGATGCCGGGCTCAATAATGACAACGTCAACGCCATGGGGCGCGAGCTCCATGCGGATGGAGTCTGAGAAGCCCTCTAGGGCAAACTTCATCGACGACGTGGTGGAGTTGAACTTCTCCGCCATGCGGCCGTTGACGGACGAGACATTGACGATGCGGCCGCGTGTGCGACGGAGCTCGGGCAGAAACGCTTTGCACATGCGCACGGCTCCGAGGAGAGTGATCTGCAGCCCATCAGACGGAAGAGCTTGACATCGCTACTTCAAATTCCTCTCTGTAAGCGTCGAGCGGCATCAACTCCATCGGCCCACAATTCTCCTTTCCTGTGGAGTCAGCATGATATCATCTCGAGGAGTAAATCAATGGGCCAAACGTCACCTGCGTTATTGATGATGGCGGCAAGCTCAAAATTGTATTCGGAAGCAGAGCTCAGGTACAAATCTAGGGCACTGCTAAATCAATATTGTAAATGACTCCTCACGAAGCAACATCTGAATCTTTGCTAACATCCACTTGTACTGGAGTGACAAGCGTTGGGTGTTTCGAAGTACTCTTGACCAATTCGGCCGAGGCCTGGTCCGTCAACGACATTGTTAGGGAACTCGTCAGACTATCGTTCTAGCACAACAAAAGACATGGTATCCTCTCTCGACAAGCAAGTGGGTGACAGCAGTTCCTATTCCACCACCCCCGCCTGTGATAACGATCGCCTTCATAGAAAAAGACACGATGCTCTAAATTTGCTTCGGAAATTATTAGTTTGTTTGTAAAAATGAGTCGGCCTGCACAAGTCCAAGTGAAGGCTCTTCCAGCGGTGTTGCAGAAGTGGAGTTGACAACATGTGTTTGACTTAGTTAGATCTCACCAAGATTTCGAGGTCAGAATAAAGTACAGGACGGAGCTTCCCCCCATTCCCTCGGAGCCAAGTTTCTTACGCTACCCGCTTTCAGAGGATTCCCTGTGGGGTTGGCGCACCTGCGACTTGGAGGGAGTTCCTATTCTACATTCTGAGCCCTTTGGTGCTGCACCTGTGAACTTGATAGATCTGCACTCGTATGAGATGCCTGGTTTGCCTGTGAGGATGTCTCTGAATCGTGTAGCGAAGCATGTCCCTGAGGATGACGTCTTGCTAGTTGAGCGCCAGACCTCGAAGTCAGACGCTCTCATCAAGGATGCAACGTGGTTTGAGAAGAGCGAGTACACACAGAGCTTCACAGCGGCAAAGGAGACTTTGAAAACCCCGTTCTCCAGCCACCCTCTGGCCTAACGCTGCAGAGCAAAGCGCGTCGATGTCGTGGAGAAGTCTCCTGCTGACCTTGCTGACGCCATCGACGGCACCTTCACTGCGGCAAGGGGTGCGCCGGTTCATCCGCGAGACCCCTCACTACGCCCTATTGCCGAAATGGACGTGAAACCCCTACCGCAGTTCTCGGCAATGCGGTGATGTTCGTTGTTTATTGCCATGACGGGAGCAGGTACTGTTACTGCGTATTTGAGAGCCCTTTGAACGTCCAAGACGAGGATGCTCGTAAGCGTGTCGTCCTCCGCAGCCGCCTCGCAAACGTCGGCGAAGAGCAGCAGAGCCTGCCAATTTTGAGCGCGTATGCGCCAAGTAGAAAGAGGCGAGAGGGCAGCGAGGATGCGAACGTTCGTCGGTCTGATTGTGGCTGAGCGCGTCAGGTTCTTGATTTCGTGTGCGATTGGTATGAGCGAAGCGCTGACATGGACCTCGAGCGCCTCAAGGCGACTTTTTGTGTTTTGTTCAGGGACGGCGTGGCGTACTACGTCCCGATGAACGAAAGAATCGCTCTCAAGCGCGCCAAGACTTCGGTCCTTCGCTGACCTGACGCCGTGCTGACATGCCAGTTCTCGCGCTCACAAGAGCACGTAAACGCTTTGAAGATTTCTGCCCCCGAAAAGGTCATCGGGGTGTAGCGCCTTGTGTAAAATACGAACGACCCACGTTCGTTGTGCGAAATAACCTCATTCCCTAGAATTGTCTGCGCGGGCATGTCTAGTTTGGGTGACATTGAGGGGGACGTTTGCCCACGCCATCGTCTGCAAAGCGCTTACCTTGCGCAAGACTTTTGCTAAAAAACATTCCACGCATGAAATCACACAGGGAACTCAATTCCAGTAGGACGGGACGGGTGGAGATGGAGATGGACCGGAAAGAGGAACTGCGTGTCGAATCGCGAAGTCGTCCGGGTGGGTCGTGGATCTGTTGAGGTCGCTGCTCGGATGAAGCGCCGGTGGGGCTCTAGATCGTGCGCATTCTTGTCAGTCGGAGCGGATCGAATGTGTGGTCGATGTTGGAATTGCGTCGGTTCGGACATGCGTCAAGTACGTGATTAATGTCATCTTGTTGGCATTGGCACAGTGGACGTTTCCAGTGGGCCAAGCTGTCGCCATGGCCTTTGCGCAGGGGCCGAATGAACGAATGAAAAAAAAGCATTTTTAGCAGCAGGGCCGGAGAGCGCATGAAAGGTTGATGATTGGGTCTCCAGGCTGAACTCGTGATGGAGCCAGCGTTCAAAGGCGTGACGGACGTGATGGATGGCAGACAGGACAGTTATGATATTTGGCGGGAATGTGGCGGGAAATTGTTGAATCTCCGCGACCTTTAGGCAAGTTGTCAAGGATGGTGCGACAGTCCATTTGTGAAATGCATCCTCTTGTCGGGACTGTTTCAACCCAACATGCCCCTGTGACCCCAGAGAAATTTGAGCTCTCATAGCGTAGAACGTCAGCATGGCGACGGGCTAGGGCCCGATAATCTGACATATCTTAAGGTGAGACGGGGGGTCGAAAAGTTGACGTTGGCACGGTCTGCTGCGGTCTCTTACAGTAGCGACAGAAAACGCCATCAGAGACGGAAATAGGCATCAAGGGACGGAAAAAATTGATGCTGTGAGGAGGCGTGTGCAGAAATGAGACTTTCTCACAACGCCGTCAGCACTCTCAGCCCGGAGTGCTTTCGTCGAAAACTTTTCGAATTGCCGCCCCTCCAAGCCGCTTTGCGGTTGTTTCTTCAAATACGTTCTGCATGTTGTTTATTTACAACAGAAAGCGGGAAAGAAGAGAAAGCACAAGCGACCCATCAAACTCTGAGGGTTGGGTTGAGAGTAAGAGGTGCGACAATACGATTTTTGAGATGGCGCTGGGGAGACGGCGATACGAGGTGGGGAATAAACCTGCAGAGTGAGGCCCCAGGTCAAAGCCAATGAAGCGGTTGCTTCCTTGATCAAATTGTACTTTATTTCAGGGCGGGGATCAAAGAGCACATGGTCTTTTCTCCAAGCCAGAGGATGGAAATGGCGCAGCGGACGATCGTCCCATGTGAAGGTGCTGGCGAGAGACGTGCTCCACGGCAAGGAACATCCCGTTATTGATTACACGGTCTGCTATACCACTCTTCGTTGTTTCAGCAGTCAGGCGACCACCCCACGTGGCCAGCGCCAGCAAACACGCACTGCGCGACAAAGGCTGGGCTGTCACGTTGATCTCCAGCTCATTCACAAAAGGTTTTAGGGTTTAGGTGAGGGGATGTTTACTCACATGTCAATGTCTACACGGCGCTCACGTTACAAATTTTTCGAAAAATATTTCCGTCTTCAA
>JAIYDP010000383.1 GCA_027487435.1 Verrucomicrobiaceae bacterium
AAAAAGCACCCGCCGTTCATGAATTATGGGTGGATGTAGGCTGCTCTAACGCCAAGCAAGTTAGCGCTCTAGGCTTGCGTGTCGGCCATGTAGCGGTGTATCACGATGGGCCTTTCGAGTTGGCGCATCAGCGGATTGTAGGCCGTGCGCTCGACAACCGCATTGGCGGCTACATCATTGCACAAGTCATGAAGCAACTCGCCGCCGAGAAAAAGCGCCCCGATTTCACCGTAATCTGCCTGAATGCTGTGCAGGAGGAGATTGGCGGCAACGGTGCGATGATGGCAACTCACCGCCTGATGCCCGATCTTTGCTTATGCTTGGATGTGACGCATGCCACCGACACTCCTGGCATCGATGCTCATCAATTTGGCAAAGTTTCCCTCGGTGGCGGGCCGACCGTAAGTCATGGCTCGGCGAATCACCCGCTCGTGGTAGAGCGACTCATCAAAGTCGCAGATCGCGAAAAAATCACGATTCAGCATGAAGCAAGCAGCCGATTTACCGGGACAGATACAGACACCATTTTCCATACGCGCGATGGAGTTCCAAGTGCCTTAGTATCGCTGCCCTTGCGCTCCATGCATTCTGTGGTGGAGACCGCGCATCTTGATGATATTCACGTCACCATTCAACTCCTCACAGCTTTCATCACGGCGCTCAAAGTGAAGGATGTTTTCCATCAGAAGCTATGATTCCCCGCCTCTTTTTCTTGATTCTTTTGATCGTGAGTAGCGCCCGTGCCGCTGCACCTGCGGCAGCTACCATACGTTTTGCAGAAGCCCTTCGCGATGATCGTCCGAAAGAGGATATCACGCCTCTTTGTTGTCTCAATGCAAACACGGGAGACATCAAAAAAAGCACCATTTATCAGTCATGGAAAGAGCTAGGCGAGGACATGATCAGTGCTCCCTTTGAGGTGGTGGAAGAAAAGATGGAAAAGGATCACGCCGCTGTGGTGCTCTCCCAGCGTCTCGGTGGTAGCACCAAGAGCTTTCGCGTTTTTTCTTTCGCGGTTGTTCGAGAGGCCGATGCGTGGAAGCCTGCGCCACTGCTGGCGTCGTTTGAAAACTCGGTGGTGAATTATTCCGCTGAAGTCAGCGAGACACGGAAGAATCTCGTTCGTTGGATGAGCCAACGTGCAGCACAAGCACGTGAGGAAATGGCCAGTCAGGTGAATCGTGATTTTGATCAGGCCATGCGTCAAAGCATTACCCCCGAGCAGTTGGCAACGGTAGAGCCAGCAGCCCTCGTAGATGGATTTCTGCAAGCAGTCCGCGATCGCAACCAAGCAGCGGCCATTGCTCGCCTCGGCGGATTCAGTCAGGAACCAACGCAGGAAGAAAACACGCTTCACGCACACATCATTCGGTGCTTTGAGTCATCGGCAACCATGCGTGAGTGGCCGTGGAATTTGATTACCGACTCTCGCACGATTCTTGTTCCCGGTCCCGGACAGGTGAAAGCAGCGCAAGGTGGACAGCTAATCACCATACTTGCCATTCATCCAGAATCTTTGCGGGAGGAGCCACAGATCTTGACGTTTCATGTCCGTCGCGAAGGCGGGACGAGATGGCAGATTCAATTGCCGGAGGTTTTTCTGAACAGCGATGCTGTCGAGGATGAGGATTGCGAGCCACTCCGCTCAAACAACCGCGCTCTCATTGATGAACTGAAGAAATTTGTAAAAGAAAAGCGTCAATCCCAGCCCAAAGATTTGTATGCCACAGCAGAAGGCTACGCCAAATACCTCACCGAATGTCTTACGAATCATGATTTTTTGCGTTTCTGGGTTGCTACGGTTCCTGACGGGATTTTCATGAAAAATGGCAGATTCCCCGAGATCAGAGACCTATGGCAGAGCCTGCAAGAGGGCAATGGCACATCGCTTTTTGCTCTGCTTGCATCCAAACAAGAAAAGAAATTTTTACTAGCGGTTCTGCAATCGTATTCACCTAGCCAAGGAATGCAGATCAAGAACTTTTGGTTGAAGGAGGTAAAAGACAAGCAATGGGAATTGTTGTTTGATGAGCCAGAAGATTTTCCTGAGGAACTGTTAGCCTGGATGAGAACCAATGAAGAGGGCTGGAAAAAAACTCTCACTGATGGTCTCACGGAAAAGGCTCAGCGCATCGGCGCACTTGCGAACGCGCCAGTTGACATCGAGGCAATTCGCAACACCTTCGAGCAATGGCAGAAAGCGATGGATGCCCAGAGCCTGCGTGAGGTCATTCCCTTTTGCGCGTCTTTTGAAGATGAAAAATCCATTCTCGCGATGTTGCGAAATGTCGCGCGTGACATGATACATGACACAGGAAAGCGAAGCATTCTTCAGGTTCATCAATCGGGTCGTTGGGGCGCTGTGAGTGGTCGCTTGGATACGATGAATGCCAACGCCAAGCCGGTTTTCCCGCTCTATATTTTCGTGGCTACGGATGTGGGTCCGCGGATTCTGCCGCAAATTGATTACCGAGTGGTGGATGGTAATTCGACGCGGGACTTCCTCAACAAAAATGCGCTCCGAGACCTTACGAAGATCGTGCCTGAGCAAACCGTGGCTGAGCTGCAAACGATCATCGATGCGCACCGCAAGCTCGTCGCAGAACAGCCGCTGATTCCCTCAGCCCCCGAGCCAGCCGCTAAGCAATAGCCGCATTGATTTTTTCTCCATCATGACCGCCCATCATCTCGAAATCGCCCTGTCGTCAGTGATCCGTGGGCAAAAACCAATCATTCGCCGCATGCTGGCTTGCATGGCCGCAGGGGGACACCTCTTGCTGGAAGATGTTCCAGGCACAGGAAAAACGACCTTAGCGAAGGCCTTTGCCCGCGCCATCCGTGGTGCCGATTTCAAGCGCGTTCAATTCACTCCCGACTTGCTCCCTTCTGATATTTTGGGGCTCTCCATCTTTGATCCATCGCAGTCCACGTTTCGCTTTCAGCCTGGGCCGATCTTTACCGATATTTTGCTAGCGGATGAAATCAATCGCTCCAGTCCCCGCGTCCAAAGTGCGTTGTTGGAGTCCATGGCCGAGCGCCAAGCGACGATCGATGGTAAGCCTTATCCATTGCAGGCATTATTTTTTGTCATTGCTACGCAAAATCCGGTGGAATTTCGTGGAACCTATCCTTTGCCAGAGGCGCAGATGGATCGTTTTATGATGCAATGCTCCTTGGGCTACATTAGTGAGGAAGAGGAGGTCGCCATCCTGAACGACCAAATTGACCAGCATCCTGTCGATACCATGGAGCCTGTGGTCACGCGTGAAGAAATGCTCCAACTCATGGCCGATGCGCGTGCCGTGCACATCAGCGAAGAGCTGCGTCACTATTGCGTGAAATTGGCCAGTGCCACACGCAAACATCCGGATCTACAACTCGCTGCCAGCCCTCGCGCCTCCTTGGCGTTGATGAAATGTGCGCAAGCGATGTCGCTGATGGAGGGGCGCGATTTTGTGATTCCAGAGACCGTTCAAGACATCGCCGTGGATGTGCTCGCTCATCGCCTTTCGCTCACCACAGACGCTCGCTACGCCGGTCGCACCGCTGCCAACATCGTTCGTGAGATCCTGAGCGATACACCAGTGCCGCCTTGACCGCTTCCCCGGGAGTTGCATGGTCAATGCTTACCGAAGGATACATCGGTACCACGGAACTATACATCGGTACCACCGAACAATACATCGGTACCACGGAACAATACATCGGTATCACCAAACAATACAAAAGTGTCACCGAACAATACATCGGTACCACGGAACAATACATCGGTATCACCAAACAATACAAAAGTGTCACCGAACAATACAAAAGTGTCATCAAACAACACATAGGTACAACAGAACAATACATCGGCATCACGGAAGAACACATCGGCATCACAGAAGAGTATATTTGTGTCACCGCAGCGCTGATCAGTGTCATCGCACTACCTGAAATTGGCATAGCAGAGCAAACAATTCGTGATCGAAGAGCACCTACTGTTCATTGAGGAGTGCCGTACCCGCCATGCGCTTCGCCATCACGAAAGCCGAAGCCGCGGCGGACAGCGGCCATTTCCTCGCTGAGTCTGCCGCATTGCAGCCGGATCACGAAGGGTGGCTCGTGAATGCAGGCGGGTGAGGAATCTTCGCGATGTTGGCAAGCAAATAGGCTAAAAAGCGGGTCTAGCGTGGCGCGCGGTATGACGTCGCGCACCCGCACGGGCTGAAGTCCGGCAGCGAGGACGGCCTCTAGCGCACGTTGCTTTTGTGGTGTGGGAAAGCAAAAGACAAACCAGCCCCCTGGCGCGAGGTGCTGGATCGCGGCGCGGGCGTAGTCGCTGACATCGCCGCGCAACTCAAAGCGCGCATGGGCTTTTTGTGAGTCGATCGGAATCACGCCTGTGCCTTCCGGAAAATAGGGCGGGCTACCGGTGACTAGGGGAAATGTTTTGCCCAAGGCAAGGTCGCGCAGATCGCCGTGCATGCTTTCCACGCGGTCGTTGAGTTGATTGGCTCGGAGATTGCTGAGGAGGAGTCGATAACTCACTTCTTGCGCTTCCACGCAGGTGAGTCGTGCCGATGCCCCCATGCCCCACAAGGTCAGAAGCCCTACGGTGCCGATGCCGGTGCCGAGGTCGAGATGTTCTTTGACGGGCGGAGAGATTTGTAGCGCATACCATGCGGTGAGTACATCGTCGGCCGAGTGGCGATGCCCTTTTTTTCGTTGGGCGATCAGCCATCCAGCATGCCCTCCGGCATCGTCGGTCAGGTGACGAGATTCCGAGCCATTGTCGCCCGTCAGCGAGTCAAGGGTGATACGTTCCGCCAGCTCTGCTTGCAAATTCGAGCGCTCTTCTTGCCAGAAGGTTTGTGCTTGAGTCGATGACATCATCAGCATGGTTGAATGCCATTCATTTTACGATGCCATCGCCAGTGACGCGGTATTGATAACTCGTTAGCTCGCGGAGAGCCATGGGGCCACGCGCGTGCAATTTGTCGGTGGAAATGCCGATTTCTGCGCCGAAACCGAATTCTTCACCATCTGCCAAACGGGTGGAGACATTGTGAAAGACGCAGGCACTATCGATAGAGCGCAGAAACGTGTCCGCAGCGGTTGCATCCTCGGTGATGATGCAATCGGAATGGTGCGAGCCGTAGTGATTGATGTGGGCGATGGCATCGTCAAGAGAGCTGACGATTTTTACCGAGACAATGTAGTCGAGATATTCGGTGCTCCAGTCTTCTTCTGTCGCTGGAATGGAGCCTTCCAGGAGAGGGTGAGATCTTTCACACGCACGAATTTCAACGCTCTTTTCGCGGAATGCCGTTGCGATAGCGGGCAAGATCGTATGGGCTACGCTGGCATGGACCAAGAGCGTTTCCATGGCATTGCAAACGCCAGGCTTCTGGGTCTTGGCATTGACGCTGATGCGCACGGCTTTTTCCCGATCTGCTGCGGCATCAATGTAGGTGTGGCAGATGCCGTCATAGTGCTTGATGACAGGCATGCGGGCTTGGCTCACCACGGCTTCGATGAGGCCTTTGCCTCCGCGGGGAATGATCAAATCCAACCAGCGCTCCATGCGCGCCATGACCGAAACACTTTCGCGATCTGTGAAGGGGACGAGTTGAATCGCATGGGGTGGTAGCCCTGCTGCGGCACCGCTACGCTGAAGAACACTGGCGATGGCGCGGTTCGAGTGGATGGCTTCCGATCCTCCGCGGAGGATGGTGGCGTTGCCCGATTTTAAGCAAAGCACTGCAGCATCGCTGGTAACGTTGGGGCGACTTTCGTAAATGATGCCGATGACTCCGATCGGTACGCGCAACTGGCGAATCCGCATGCCGTTTGGCCGTGTCACATCGGAGAGCAATTCGCCGCACGGATCGTGAAGCGCTGCGACTTGGGAAATGCCGTTGGCGATGGCTTCAATGCGCGGCACATCGAGTCGCAAGCGATCGATCATCGCTTGGCTGAGACCTTTTTTGTCGGCAGCGTCGAGATCTTTTTGATTTTCGATGAGAATTTCGGCTGCCGCATCGTTCAAACCGCGAGCCATGGCTTGCAAAATCTCATTCTTTTTGGCGGTGTCTAGCAAAGCAAGTGCATGAGCTGCAGCACGGGCATTCTTGCCCATTTCGTGAATGGTCTGCTCTAGGGTCATGGGGGAATCGTTCATCGTGATGCTGGTAAAAATTTCGTGCCGATGCCATTTCCAGTGACGATATCTTCGATTCGTTCGGGCTTCCGACCATTGGCGATCCAGGTTTCGATTCCTTGATCTACCGCGTATTTCACTGCATTGAGTTTGGAGGCCATGCCGCCGATGGAAAAGCGGCCTTGACTGTCCCGAACGTAGGAAAATACCTCATCGATGTTGGCGACTTCTGGAATGGGGATGTCTGATCCTGGAGCTAGTAAACCTTCCGCACTGGTGAGTAAAATCAATCGCTTTGCGCCGATTAATGCGGCTACACGTGAGGAAAGTTCATCATTATCGCCAAATTTCAATTCCTCGATGGCGACGCTGTCATTTTCATTGATGATAGGAATGATGCGAGGTTCGTCCAGCAATCGATGAAGAGTGCTGGTGATGTGATTGGCACGTGCGCGCAAATCATCGGCAGTGAGCAAAACTTGCGCGACGGTGATATGGAAATTGGCGAACAATCCGCCATAGCTTTGCATCAATTTCGCCTGCCCTACAGCAGCGCAGGCCTGGCGCGTGACAATGTCCGTGGGGTAGCCGTCAAGTCGAAAGGAGGACACTCCTGAGCCAACGGCTCCAGATGAAACGAGGATGCAGCGGTGTCCGCGATCGAGGACGTTCGCAAGTGCCGTGACAAGGCGCACCAATGCTCCGCCATCGAGCGTGCCGTCTTCCGACCGAGTCAACACTCCTGTTCCTACCTTTACTACTGTTATCGAATCGCTCATAGTTGCTTGTCTGCGCTCAACATGGACGGCTGTTCCATTGCTGAAAAGACAGAATATCAAAAATTTCGCACCGCATCGGCTTCTTCACGGTGAGTTATCGGGCGATCCAGTGATGGCCAAACTTTTGATAGGCCCACCATAAGCAGGCACACACGGCAAGCAATAGCAGCAGGTTCAAAAATCCGTTTTGACTGCTTTCGCGACGTTTGTTGCGAAGCTTTTGGCGCGCAACGCTTTGTTCAAAAGCGGTTTGATTTTCTCGTAGGGTGATTTCTTCAAATGGCGGCAGAGTGTTATGGATATCGGATTTACCGCGTTCTAGCTCTTCGGCCAATTCTTCCGATGCTCGGATCCTCGCAGCGAGCGCGGCTTGTTCGGCGCGTTGCTGTTCTAGCTGTTTTGCTAAATTCGTGGCGTCGGATGACATGGTTTGATCCTTTTATTTCAACAAATACACAATCAGCGCTACGACGGCTACCGCTAGGATGGGGAGGTTAAAGGCGAAACCATTTTTGAGTTGTGCCATGAATTCACCTGCTTGCGGATGCAGGGATTTTGCCCCCTTTCGCGCGTCTGCACCGAAGACGCCCGCAGAGTTTTTCGTTGAAAAATACTTTGCTGCTTCGTCATATTGATCCATCGCATCATCAATGTAAATCAATGCCTTATCGAGGTTGGCGTGCATGTTTTCGCGCGTCCAGGTTTCTGGGTCAAACTTGGCAATTTTTTTCAGATGGGCTTCAAATGCTTCATGGCATTGCTCGAGTTCATCTTGTTCTTTTCGCATGGCAAGCAACTCTCTTTCGATCAAAGTCTTAGCATTCGTAAGTTTTTCTGTGATTTCCACTTGGCTCGAAAAAAACTGACTGCGTTTCGAGTTCAGTTCTTCTAATTGCCTTGTCACTCGCTGCGCCTCTTCATGCTCTTGCTTGAGTCGTTCTAACGTCGCTTGCTGGTCGCGCAATTTATGATCGAGGTCTCCTGATAATGCGGACTGCCCAACGTAGGAATCGTGCGTCAACTCCGTCTGCGTCGCGGTGCGACTACGAACATGCAGAGGATGCTGATATTTTTTTTGAGTTTGCATATCGGTGATGATTTTTGTTGCGCTATTTTTAGAAAAAAAGATGATTCTTGACGAGTAAAAAATCAATTTATCTTGATAATCTTGCAGTTCTTGGATTCAAGGTAATCGAATGGTTTTGGATTCGGGGTGGGGGATACATGGTAACATATCGAGAAAAGCGTGGGAAATCCGCTTTGATGCTACGGTTTGACCCGAATTTTTGCCTCACGGCAAGCTGACCTTTGGTGCCTACTCGTGGCGGCAAATTTCATCCGTCGTACCAATCATTTCTCAAGAAAACACGATAGATCCAGCATATTGTGACAGTCGCCGAGTTCTGGACATGGCAGATGGAAACCGCCGCCAAGATTTGAAATATCCGCGAACTTTTCGCGAACCATGATGTGCAGCAGCATAGCATACTTCTCAGATCCGTGAGGAAGCAAAGGAGTGCCATCGAATCCGCGACAATATCCACTTGCGTCAATGTGCTAGCCCGCAACATCTCGCGGGCCAGCCTTCGAATAGGAACCTTTGCTGTTCACAAGAAGAGCTTCAGCGGCAGCAACATTTGGATTGCGAAGCGACGGGGAATGAGTCATGATTGATCAGTCATCCGAATGACCTATACCTCGAAAAGAACTATCAGTATTTTTTCTTTCCCAAGGCCATGATTCTTAATGACTCCCCTTTTTTCTATACACTCAATATACATCATAGATCATTATGCAAATACAGATACAATGCCCTAGCTGCGCAATTGACCTTACTGTGGAACAGTCTTCGGTAAGCAGCGTTTACTGTTGTCCCACTTGTGGCGCGAATTTCGAAATCGATGCCCCTCAGGCGGTTCAGCATAACTCGGTTGTTGTGCCAGAGCCCTCGCTCAGAAAGCCGTCGCTTGTCATTCCGCAACAAAATCCAGGTCCGCTTCCCTCACAGAGGCCTTCTCTTTCTCACCCTAGCCTATCAATGTACAATCGAACTACCCTGCCCACCAAATCGGCAGACAAAACGATTCCGATCATTATTGGTTCCATCGTCGCACTGTGCATCGTTTGTATTACGATCGTTGTCATCAACTCGAACAAATCAGAACCCATACAGCAGCCCCAAGTAGCAGCAAAACCAACCCAAAAAGAAATCCGTAAAGGAATCGAAGAAAAAGCTAAAGAATTCTTGGAGGCTAGTGCGTCTAGTGTTGAGCGTGCAATTGAAGAAGGGAAAGAAGAACAGAAGGCATTTGAGGAAGAACAAGAACGTCAGAGAGCGAGCCTCGCAACGATGTATGGAGATAAATTCTTAAATGGAGACCATGCTGCAGGATATCAACTTGTCCTAGAGATTGAAAAACTCTTTGAGATGATGCCGGAATCGGAGGAAAAGGCGAAACAAATTTTGACTGAGGGCATGGCAAAAAATCCTGTTCTCAAACCTTTTCTTGCCAAAATCGACGAGTTGCCATTTTTCGAGAATACGAAAGGTCCCATGGCGTTTTTGAACAAATACAAGTCCTTTGGCACTGGATTTTTCATCACTGCCGATGGATGGATTGTGTCGAATCGGCATGTCGTGGGTGATGCGGAAAAGGTCGATATTCGCATGAGCGACGGCACGACACATCGAGCCAAAGTCGTGAAGAGGGATGAAGCATTTGATTTGGCGCTTCTCAAAGTGGAAGCCAAGGCTCCCAAATGTTTGCCCATTTCAAAAGGTGAAAAGGACTTAGGCCTCGGTCGCTCGGTTTTCACTATTGGTTTTCCAAACCCTTTGTTGCAGGGCATCGAACCGAAATTCACGGATGGGAAAGTGAGTGCTACCGCTGGTCTGGGGGACGATAAGAATTTTTATCAGGTATCAGTTCCTGTTCAACCAGGAAATTCTGGTGGCGCGCTGGTTGACAATGACACAGGTTGGGTTGTGGGGGTGATGACCTTACGACTTGATAACACCGCGGATGGACGATCTGCACAGAACGTAAGTTACGCCATCAAAAGTGCAGCACTTCATCGATTCGTCGAAACCTTCAGTACGAGTGGATCGGAAACTATTGAAATTGTTTCTTCAAAGGTATCTTCCCCCGATGGATTCATTGAACTAGCAAAACATTCTGCCGTGCAAATTCTTGTAACGAGGGATGCCTCTGAACCTGCCGGGGAATAGCTCCACGTTTTAACCTAGAATCCGCAGTTATAACCACTGATTACGCTGGCATGTAGTTGTTCAAGTTTTTTATGTGCGTGGCATAAGTTTTTTTTATAGGGTGTGATGTTAGCTCGTTCTTAGGTG
>JAIYDP010000220.1 GCA_027487435.1 Verrucomicrobiaceae bacterium
AGAGGCCGACACAAACGGGGGGGGGGGGTCGGACGGAGAAGAAAATGGCGACGGGGAGGGCGAAGAGGAGGGGGGAGGCTGCGACGTTGGCGGTCTTGGGGTGCGCGAGGGACGCGGTGAAGCTTTTCAGCGCGGAGGCGGTGCGGAATCGAAGGGGGGTGGAGGAATAGTGCGCGCGGAGGATGAGGAGGACAAACAAGAGCTGCAGGAGGGTTGTAAACAGATGTCTTAAAAGCTGCAACGAAAAGTACAAGCCGTAGGCGCCGCACCAAGAGCCATCAAACCCCTCAACGGTCGCAACATCACCCAGCAGCGCCGCAGCGTCGGGCGAGAGCAGCGCCGCAAGCGCAACGCCAGTTGGGAGGGGGTCCATCCGCACGGCGCTGCGCAAAAACGCGCCGAAGTTGTCCCACCGGAGGGGGAGGAGGAGGAAGCTGAGACTTAGCGCCGCGTGCACGGCGCCAAAAATAACCAGCCGCATGACGACCCGCGCATTGTCGACCCGGTTTTCGTACGCTGCGCCGTCAACAGATGCGTTGGGAGTGATGACATTTGTAGAGGGCGGTGATGTGCGGGAGGCCTGCGAAGGAGCCGTCGATGACGTTGAACTCCAGCCGCTGGCGCGAGAGGAGGAGCGGCAGCCGCCGCATCTCGCCGGCGATGGCGCCATCCAGGGGGTTAAAATAATGGTCGAACGAGTGTTTGTCAAACGACGACGGCGAAATCTCGCATGCGGAGACGCACGCGCGAAATGCGGCCGCATAGCCGTCGGCGTCGACGGTTGGGAACTCCTCGACGAGGCTGTCAACCACCCGCACGCTCCCCAACGACCGCTTCGCGCCGTTGACAATCGCCGACATGGCCAAGAGCGCCGACGCGCCAATCGCTCCCCCGCGAGGAGTCGCCAATTCCGACACGACGCGCGGAGACGCGACGCTGAAGGTGGGTGTCGGATTGTCGGCATGGGCGGCGCCGAGGAAATCGCACATGTCCGCGTCGACGGTGTCGCCGGGGGCGGCTGTGCGCTGCGCGGAGTTAGTCGAAAGTACATGTGGAAGCTACGAGCCGCTGCTCCGCGACGTGGTTGCGCGCAACGCTGCAAGCGCGGCGGAGTTGCCAAAATAAGACGGCGTCCGTGGATTCGATTTCTGATGGGGCATCAATTGTTGACAATTGAAAGCAGTCAAATCGAACGCCATCGACCGCTCGCTCCCCGGCAGCGTCAAGGCGCTGAAACGACGCGCGGTCCCGAGCGGCTACGCTAGTGACCAAAATAGAATCGATCGCGCCGTCACAGAGCGCCCGCGACACATCAACGGTCGGCCCGAACAGCCGCAGCGATGGAAGAGTCTCGTCAAAAACCGCCGAAATGACCTCCCCGCAATGCAACCCTCCCTTCAAAACGACCATCCCGTCGCGGCGCGAGCGCAGCCTCATGCGGCGGACGGCGTAGTCAACCAGCGCCGCAAACGCGAGGAGTTGCGGGACTGCCGCAGCGGAAGAGCTTTCTCGCAGGTGGAGGACGCCGCCTGCAACGCAAAAAGTCTGTCCGTTCGATCGGATCTAAAAATAGATTAGACCAGGGGAGATCTGATGGCACTTTGACAAGTGATGGGAAGCATGCAACCAAGTCCGAAATGAGGTTTTCAATCTTCGACAAGACGTCGACAAACTCGTCGGACGCCAGCAGGGCCTCCAAACTCTCCACGCAATCGACCTCTGAGGGAGGGGGGGGGTGAGAAACACTTTGCAAGCACGCACTCAAAAAGAGCACAGACGCAAAGGGGAGCGCCTGCGAAAGCACGCGCGCGTCCTCCGTCAGGAGCTTGTCGGCGATGTGGGAGGGGAGGGTGGCGCGTAGGAGCTCCTTCGCGCGAAGGCGCTGGACGTGAAAAAAATAAATGCGGCGGAAGGTGTCGCGCAAGAGGCGTTGGCGAAGGTGCACCGACGCGAAGAGGGCGGCGATGCAGAGGGCCAGCGCGAGGGGGTTGGCGACGGCGAGGGAGACGTCGCGCGGGGCGGCGCTGCGGAGGGAGAGGATGGCGAGGGCGAAGGCGGCGATGAGGTGGGCGAGGAGGGGGATAAAGACGCCGCAGATGGCTGTTAGCGTGCGCATGCGGAGGAAGGCGACAATGGGGACGGCGAAGAGGGGGGATGAGGCGAAAATAAAAAGCGGCTCGACGCGGAGGGCGACGGGGGCTAAGGCGGCGAACATGGCGGCGAGGTTGTGCGCGCAGAGAAGGGCGAGGGCGCGCTCAAATTTGGCAAAGGACGCGTTGGAGCTGGAGGCGGTGATGCTCCAGCGGCGCACGGCTGCTCTAAAGTACAGACTAACAAGAATTGCTTCGACGCAGACGACGAAGCGGGCGATGCAAGACTCGACGCTGGAGACTTGGCCCTGTGCGAAATAAATGACAAAGAGGACGATGACGGCAGCGAAGAGGACCTGGAAGGCGGAGGCGACGAGGAGGGAGAACTTGAGGCCGCCGGAGAGGACGAGCCAGCGGCAGAAGAGCGCCTCGGCGACGGGCGAGCGGAACGCGACTGTCATGAATTTTTGTCTGACGCGGAAATCGACGCTGGAGAGGATTCTCTCGCGCTGGGAGGATTCGATGTAGTTGTCTTTGTCGGACATGGCGAGGAATTGCGAGAAGGAGTCGGAGGTGACGCGCAAGTTCAAGTTTCGAACAAACCTCGCCCAAAAGCGATCGAGAAAAGCAAAGCAGCCCTCGGGTCGCTTTCGCTGCGGTCCCTTCGTAGGTTGAGCAACCCCCGTGGCCGATTCAACGCGAGAGACTTCTGTCACGTGGACAACCGCCAAGTCGTCGTTGGCAACAGCGAACGCTGAATCGGCCGAATCTCTTCGAGCCATGCGGGCGCCCCCGCTTGCTGTCGGCGCAACCTGGTTTGAATTCACTTCATCGAGTGCTGCTGGGCTGGGGTATGGATGAATCTTCATTCACTTCAAGCAGCCATCGTTGCGGTCTGCAGCAACTCCGTCACTCCGACATCAATCAACGTCAACGCAGTCAAAGGATGGTTTGATACGATACATATCACACTTGATACTGTACAAATGACTCACGATGAGAGGACTTGTGAATGCAGGAGGGAGGGAATGATCACCTCGCAGACAATGCAAACGGCATCGCAGCGAAGCTCCCGTCTCGGTACATGCTGCGGGGCTCGCGGTGCGACGATAGCGCCTTGAACAAGTCGTTGTCCGCATTCTTGAGCACAGCGAAGTCCATCTTGTCGAACTTGAATCTGCTTGGCTTCGTCGGCACCACAGGATTGGAGGGCTTCTTCTCATCTTCGGCGTCGTCGTCTCCAGCGTCCGAGTCCGAAGACTCCCCTCCTGACGACGACGACTCTTGCTCGCTCTGTCCTTTCGCGGCTGCTCTCCTCTTATCCGCCAACGTCCCCAACATCACCTCAATGAACCCCTCGACGCCAAGGCGCTTCACATCCCTCACTTTCGACTCAGCACTTGGCTCTGGCTCACTCGCCGCTTGGCGACGACCACTCGTTGGGGGCCGCTGGCCTACAAATTCTTCGCCGCTGTTAGCGCTGCTAGCAGAGAAGGCCCCAAGCGATGCAACGCGCGAAAGCTCCACTTTGTCAACCACCGGATGCGCAACGTCCGATGCGACTGACTCCCTCAACCCGACCCGCCTATTGCGATGATTCGAAAGAATCGCGTCGAGCGCAGACTGCCGTGAGGCAGGCGGCTCAGACAGCGACGACGCCGCACCGCCGCGCCGCGGCGAATGCGACGTTGACTTCGTCTCGCCGTTGCTGTTGGACCTCAAGCGGCCCGCAAACCTACGGCCGTCAGTCGCGGCGGGAGCGGGAGGCAACCTCGTCGCGCCGAGGACTGCAGCCCAGCCGTAGGCGCCATCGACGGGTCGCACGGTCAGCTTGGCTGCAAGCAACGCAGCGACCGCAAAAAAATACTCGCTTCGCTTCACGCGGAAATTGGCAAGAAACGACGTTGTCGGCGCTTGCAGCGCTTGCGGCAGCGTCGCCAACGTCTCATCCGAAATTAACCGCCGTGGCGCCAAAAATCTGGCCGGGGCGGCCGCCAACGAGAGGGTGTTGACGTTTTCGACGCGCAGGCCGCGCGACGTTACGGCTGCCTCAGAGTCTGACGTTGGGACACGCCGAGAGGACCGCGGCGCCGCAGCTGTTGGCGTAGCGGCCACGAGGTTGTGGTCAAGGAGCCTGCGGAGAAAATCCTCCGCAAGGGAGTGGTCGAAATTTGAAAAGAGCTGGCGCGCTGTCACGACAGCCTTGTCAAGCGAAACGAACGCGTCTTCTTCCGCAACGTCCCCCGACGGTGTGGTCACAGCGCCGTCGACAAGAAAGATCATCTTTTGATAGACCTCCGCGACGTTGGAGCCCCACACGTCGCGGAGGAACTTTGCGCCGATGAGGACGTCGACGGACTTATACGCGTAGTCCTGCAGCGCAGCGATGAGCTCTACAGGCGTCAGCGCATGGGCGTCACAAGTCTGTTGTACCAATCAACTTCATCCTCGCAACGGAGGCGATGAACGACTTGGACAGCCACTGGCGCACAAACTCAATGAACGGCGACGTGTCAGACCGCCGCGCGCGCTCAGCCAACAGCGACCGCACGGTTGTGAGCGTCCACGTCATCCCGCGCGGCCTCGGACGCCCCAGAGGCGTCAGGCGGAACTTGCGCCAGCAGTGCCGGACGAAGCCGGAGAGGTCGAGGTAAGGGAGGTCGTCGGGGGGGGCAAAAACCGACGCGCCAGGGCCACCGAAGATGCCCCCCCTCTCTGCGACGTCCAAGAAAAATGAATTTTGCTTGATGGACTCGATCGGTTTGAAGGACTTTGAAAACGCTGTGGTCCAGACCTCGGCGGAGACGCCGGTTTTGATGGAGCGGGTGGCGGCTCGTTTGAGGGCGAGGCTGCTGATGAGTTGGGTGTTTGACGTCTCCTTTGAGATCTCGTGGTAGAGGGCCCCCATGAACTTGGCGCATCTACGACGGTCAGACCCGAGTCGGCTTTGACGGGACTGACTTGTCTGGGTCAACGGACTTGGTCCAGTACACGCAATGTGCTGACATGGCGCAGTTGAAACGAGTCCTGTCCATGTTGTCAGAGCCACAGCAGTCGAGCTCCCATTCCTCCTGCTGAGGTCAGACTTAACAGAGGGCTCCGTTGCCTCTGCGTCGAGTGCGATAAGATCGAGTGCAGCGCCCTTCACTAGCAGCTTCGTCATGCGGCTCATGATGGTGATGTAATGCGGTCTTTGAATGAATGCTGGGATAGAGTCAAGGGAGGCACTGTCGTTGAAACAGAGGGCCCACAGCTGAAATTGTTAGCTCCTATCGGATTGGACGCGAACAATGTCTAAATTCTTCGTGTACGAGCTGTTCGCCAACAGCGCATCAAATCTGGACGGCACCCAACGGAAAAGCGCAGCCTCTGCCTCCAAAGCGTCGCGAGGTGGTTCAGGCCGACTCTGATAAGTGTCAGAGGGCTGCTGACGGCAAAGAGGTCGACCATGCGAAAAGAACAACAGAAGCGGACGTTGATCTGTAAATTTACAGCTTGCTGTAATTTTGATGGACGTTTACTTCAGAACGACATCCTCCCGCAACAAATCAGAAAACAACACAACGGCCCGCGCAGACTGCACAAATGAATCTGTGTGCTCCCTCATTTCTCGCAACGTGGACGCTCGCTCGTTGTCGGCGCGTGAGTACACGACGCGTGCGTGCGTGTCAATTCTCGCCTTCAGATCGCCCGTGCGGATCATCGCCTCCACTCGCTTCGAGATTTCTGTTTCCTCCATGGCGAGAGCTGTTGCCATGGTCTCGAACCGAACGGAGTCGTAGGGATCGAAATAAAGTTTGATCGCAGCGGTTCGAATGAGCTCGATCAAGTTGGCCACATGGCCCCCAAAGAACATGTCCAACGACAGCTCCGGCTGAGAGCTTAGCGAAGCGGCTGTGATGTGAACCTTCAGCTTGGACAACAACGTAAACGCATGAGAGAATCGACAAGAATAAAATGAAAAGACGACGTCGCGAATCCGCGGGGCGCTCTCCAAAAATGGCAGAAATGATGTGTTGTCGATGACCTGCCGAATGAGGCCAAAAACGGTCCAAATGCCTTCTGCTTCAGCTCCTTGCGGTCAAATGTGGCTAGGGCGCACAAAGACCCCAGCGCGGCGACATCCTGCGCGCTCATGACCTGCGCGCTGAGCGCCAGAATTCAAAAACTCGCAACCTCCCCCACCGTTTCAGCGACGACGTCGAACGAAATCTCAACGAGCTTCCGCCCGACCATGCGAAACTTGGCATCGTGAAGAAGGTTGAGGGCGGAGTAGATTTTGACTTTGGCGAGAATGGAGGGGTCTTTCGACTCCGCCTCCACCTTGGCGACGTTTGTCCCGACCATCGCCCAATTCTCCGTCACGACGCCGGCCAGTGCACAGCGGAGAGCGTTATCTGTGACCTCGGCGCTAGCGCAGACGTCCCTGTGGCGGAGGAGGTACTTTATCTCAGAGCTGTGCTCCCCCGTCATGTGGAAGTGCAACGCAAGCGTTTCAAGCGCGAACTGTGGGTGTTAGCGCACGAAAGGGTAGGAGACCTTGAGGGACTCTCTTGAAGATGAAGACGCACGCGCGTTGGTCAGACGGGCCTCCAAGCTGTCGGCATCTGACTTGTTTAGCTTCACGATGGCGTCTCTTTTCTCCGTTGTAAACGAAGACTTGACGACAGGGTCTTCAGGGAAACTAGAAAGCACTTGATTGTAGAGGAGGCCGTAGCGAGAACTGTTCAATAGAGTAGCCAGAAACCGGAGCGCACCAGATCTCACTTCGCTGTACATGGCAAGGTGAAGGAGCCGCTTCGCCTTAACAGTTACGTCGCAAAAGCCAGCAAGTACTTTGAGATATCCTGAATAGCATGAAATGTAGGCATCGAGATCAAAAGAATCCAACTTCAGGGTGTCGACTTCCATTGGATCTGAATCCATATTTAACAGCTTAAAATTTAAGAATTTAGAGTTCTGTTGCAATTACAAACTGGACGAAAACAATGAGTCCAATATCTGGATGGGAAAAACAATCAGCGATAGATCGCTTCTTACGCGCTGTCCTCAGACCCCTCCTCTCCCCCCACTGCAGCAGCGATGCGCCTCTCATTGAGAGAATCGAGAAGGACCTGAAGGGTCATGGCATTGAAGGCGTTGTCGCGAAGAAGCTTCTCGACTCGATTTCCGAGGAAGAAGAACTGAAATAACAACATGAAGGATGCGATGCCAAACATCACCCCGCCCACAAGAGTCGCGAAGTCAATGGCTGCGGATGTCTCGCTGAGGAAAAACACAAGTGAGAGAAGGATGCCATTGCCCATCTCGCGGGAACCGAAATGGACCTTCTCCATCGACTTGCTGCGCGCTGCTGCGGCGGCCGGGATGGCGTACGCGTCTGCGAGTTCCAGAGCGTCGGCCGTGTGCGTTTGGATGAGGCGGCGGAGGCCGAGCATGTAGAGGGGGTCCTTTGCGGCGAAACCCGTGCAGAACGCGGGGTTGAAGTTGCGCATGTTCTCGGCGGTCCATGGGGAGGTATAGAGGTTGGATGAGGGGTCGATGAGGATGGAGGCGTCGGTGAGGCAGTTCGCTTCGAAGTAGAGGGTCGCATCTCCGGAGACGGAGGGCGCTTCGTCGGGGCGGAGAAAAGGGAAGAGCTCGGCCTCGTCGAGAAACGGGGATCTGCGGGGGAAGGGAGAGGCAGCCCAAAGACGTCGGGAGTTGGACAAAACCGAATGAGCCGCCGAAAAGGAGCCCGTTGTGGACCATGGAGAGGCCTCGAGCGGAGCCCCTCAGATTGCACGCGACGTAGTCAATGTCATTCCTCTCGTAGACGTCCCAGCCGACAAATGATAGGATGGTGCCGAGGGCCTTGACCTCCTCTTGCATGAACATGACGCGCGCAGTCGTGTACCGCCTCCGGCCGACGGCATTGATGATGGCTGTGAAGCGTTGCGACTTGTCGAGGGAGATAAAGACTGAAGAAAGTAGAGCAGTTAAGGCGACCACAATGAGCAGAAGTACACGACCGTGATCTTTTTCTCGCGCGATGATGTCTCCTCCTCTGATGCTCTCACGGGCACGCCATCTCCGTTCCTTTCTTCGTTTCGCTTCTCCACACGCCCCGCCACCGTCGGCTTGAGGCTCGATTTGACCGCCTTTTGCGCGGGGGCGTACACAGCGCCCTTCTCCCCTTCGCCACCCGCTGCCTCTCCCACCTCCAGCCGCACGGCCAACGGCTCCTGCGCGCTTCCTTGCCTCAAATCACCGTCCACTGCTCCTTCGTCCTCGTGGCTGCTCCCTAAATCCCCAACCCCACCCTCCTCAAAGTCGCCCCCCCTCTACCCCAGCTCCACGTCAGACCCCTCCCTCCGCTCGTCCATCCCCCCCTCAACAGACCCCGGCAAAGTTGAAGCGCTGCGAGGGCTCTCCGTCACTGCCCTGCGTAGCGCCGTTTCAAACGCCACGCCCTTTGGTGCCGTGCGCGCGATGATTTCTGGCAGGCCGCCCTTGATGTCCGCAAGGCCCATCGACGGCCCCATCGCCGCCGCGTCTGCGACGAACCCGACCTTCCTCGTCTTCCCGCCAATTTCAAACGTGGCGCTGGCGTTGCTGCGGTGGGGCCTTGACGAAGCGCCTCTCTTCTTTTTGTTAGCGTGCACAGCGTCGGCGCTCTCGGCTGCCATGGCGCGCACGAGGTTGACGTCGACGGCCCAGCTTTTGTCCGTGGCGGCGTTGAGCTGCCGAAAGTAGCCGCGGGTGGCGCGCCGAAATAAAAATAGCACCACGAGGCACTCAACCGCCGCCGCACCCGCGCAGAGGGCTGCGATGGTCGTGCGGATGCGGCTGCTGGAGGAGAGGCGAATTGGTAGAGCACCGCCACGACGTCGAGCAGCCGCCCGAGGGGGAGGATGTTTGCAAAGATAAAAAACGCGTCGGGGTTTGTTAGCGCAGACGAGTGGTTGAATGCGGCGAGGGTTGCGGCGGAGGAGTTGGCGACGATGCGCGCCGCAGCGATGTAGCCTTTTGAAGACGCGGTTGACTTGGCGTCGAAGCTGTGGAGGGAGCTCGCGTCGTCGGCGACGCTACCCCCCCCCCTGTGGCCCTCCGCCATCTCGCGAGCGTTTTGGGCGGCTTCTGCGTCGTTTTTAACGTCTTTTAAGTAGCGCGCGTACGTCAGCATCGGCCCCGCGATGTTGCGGCCTCTTTTTAACAGATACTCAAGCGCCTCGTCAGCCTCAGCCTGCGCCGCGCACAGCCTCTCCAAAATCGCCAGCACCTTCCGCCGCCGCTCGGCGCCAACCGCCGCACCCCCTGCGTCCTCCCCTTCGCGTGTGCGGTCGGCCCCTAAGACCTTCCAGAAGCTCGTTGAGGGGGCGCGCGTGGCGGTGGGTGCTAACAGCCCCGCACTGACGAAGCGGACGGCGCGCTCAGGGGCGGCGAGGTGGGGCTCCATGGTATCGCACGTGGGGTCGTTTTTGGGCAGCCGTTCGATCGGGTGGTGCGTAGAAATGGGCGGGGAGTGGGGGGCAAGGCCCGTTTAACGAATCTCTGCTCGCAAACAAATTGAATAAGCCAGCTGTTAGCCGCCGTCGCGTTTAGTCGGCGCCGTATTTGCGCCGCGCCCAAACGCAAGCGGAGGGGCGATGCGCCCCAACTCGCGCCGCAGCCTTCCATCCCCATCAAAAACATTTGAGGTCCCGTTTGTGGTCGTGGTATCCCGCCAGCTCTCCACCAAAAGCTCGTATCGCCAACACTCGCTTCGCGCCGAAAACGTGCGGTCGAGTCGAAGCGTCCTCAGCGACGGAGGGGCCGGTGCGAGGCCGGGCCCAAAGGAGCGGCCCTCAAGTGGGACCGCTCATGTGGCGAGACGGCTTTGGTCAGCCTGCATTTGGAGAAGAAGTTGAAAGCTTCTAGAACAATTCGACGGGCGTCGTGTGCGGGCGTGAAGAGAAGTACAGAATCAACGTTTAAAAAGCTTGCTGTTTGCGCGCAAGGTGTAGGGGGAGGAGAAAGAAAGTGATTTTTATCCTGCAGACACTTTCATCTTCTCAAAGAGTGAGGGGGGGGGGGGGGAGTTTTACGCGCTTGACGGCCAAGCCACGTTGTTTGGCTGTTTGTCGTCCAACGACATTCAGTGCGTGCTTGGACGCTTCGGAAAGAATGAAAAAACAGCTGCCTCGCAATGAAAGAGATTTCTGAAAGGGGAGTGGGCCGCTTCGAGTCGCCGCTAACGTGCGGAAGCGTGTATTCGCTTTCTTGACTTTGACCATGACTTTGACCATGACTTTGACCATGATATTGATTGACCTGTTGACGCCAAAACGGTTTGAGGACATGCTGACGGCGTTTGAGAGACAAACCCTCGCCACGGCCCCCGCGCATTCCCTCCGCCTTGGCCTCCACCTCTCCCCCATTTCGAAGGGGCCTTTTTCCCCGACGTGGCCATCGCGCGAATTTGACGCGCCCGACGACGACGCCACCTTGTCCCCCCATGCGCCTTCTTTTGATCGCCGGCGTGCGTCGACAGCCGACACGCCGTCCCCCCGCACTCTTCGGCTGACGTCCCTCAGCTTTGGCTCTCCAAGGACGGCCCACCCCATCTCCGCCCCTTCGTCTAGCGACGGCGCTGTTGGGTCCCCTCCCACCCCCCTCGAGCCGACGAGGCCCAAGCGCCGTCGCGAACGCCGCAAAGTCCCTCACCTCCCCCCTCCCAGCTCATCCCTCAGCGCACCGTCCGTCTCCTCACCCGCTCGCAGGCGCTGGAAGAGATCCTCCTCATGAACGACTTCTTCCCCGCGCGCGACGACACCCCCCCCCACCTCGTCTGGGCTCTCGCGCCCCCAGACGTCGATTTCTCCTCCCTCCCCCCGGGCCAGGTCGTCAACGCCTTCCCTGGCGATTACGGCGCGTTTTTGACCCTTCCCCTCCCTTCGCCCCTCCACTCGGACCCTTCCAGCGCTTACATCCCCCCCCCCTTTGCGCATGACGACGACGCCGATGTCGCCTCCGTTCTCGCCGTTGCGCGCGCATTTGCCCTCCGCCACCCCCTCCGCTGCTGCGACCTCCTCCTCCGCGCGCGCCCGGCGCTTGACGTCGCCGCGCCGCTCCTCCGCCACCTCCTCACCGCCTCCAATGCGCCGCTGCCTCCGCGCCTCCTCACGGCCGTCGCAGCCGTCGCGCCCTTCGCCGACGCCCTCCTCGCCGAAGTCGCCCCTGCCGCCGCCGCCGCCATCATCCGCGACGGCGTCCCGCGCGCAGATCCCGTCCGACTCTGTCATTTTTGCGCGCGCCATGCGGAACTCCAACGCCTCGATGCCCTCCTCGCGCCGCTCCTGCGGCTGGCTGACCTTTCCCCCCCCCTCAGCCTCAACGGCCCCCTCGGCCTGTGGGCCGACGCCGCATCCGGCGACGTCCTCAAGCGAAGCGCTGGCGTTTCGGCGCCGATTCAAACCCGCGACGTGCGGCGGGTGATTGAGCGGCCGCTGCTGCTCAAGGGTCGCCCGTTTGTGGCTGAGTTTTGGGCGGTTGTGACGAGCGTCGCGCCCGTCTGCGCGTTCGTCTACGGCGACGGCATTTGCTACTTCGACCGCCATTTTGGAACCCCCCGTGCCGACGACACCCTCCGCGGCGCCGCCCCCTCCGTCTGCGCGCATTCGGAGCTCGACTCCCTCGCAGACGCCGGCGCGCCGCGCCTCCACGCGCTTTTGAAGCGCCGCGCTGTCGGCGCTATCGCCCACGCGCTGGGTGGCTTAACAAAAGATCTCCAGCAGCGCAGGGGGTCCTTTTTGTTAGTCGAGTTCGCCTTCCGCTTTGACTTCGCGGCGCGGCCGTGGCTCGTCGCCGTGCGCGTGGCGCACGATTTCAAATCCGCGACGAAAACAAAACGGCTGATCGTCACGCGCCTCCTCGCCGACTGCCTCGCCCTCGTCGACGCCGCGCGCAACGGCTCCAATTCCCCCCCCCTTGATGGGTTCGACGCGATGTGGGAGGTCATCACCCCTTCCACCACCCCCTCAAAAATGCGCGACCTCCTCCGCGCGCAGGGCGAGTTCCGCGACCGCGTCGCCGCGCACAGCGCAGCCGCGCAAATTCAAACCGCCGCACAGCGACGCGTCCTCGCGCAGGATTTCCGCCGCCTTTGTGCGGCTGCTGTTCGAATCGAAGCGAGCGCACTTCGCGGGGTGCTGCGGCGGCGTTTCGAAACGCGGCGGGTGTTCGCGTCGTGCCTCGGCCACGTCGCGACGTGGGCGGCGCGGCGCAACGTCTTTTTGGAGCTCGCCGCAGCCGCAACCCTCGAGGCGGCCATTTTGGCGAACGGCCACTCCCTCCACAAGCGCGCCGCAAGGGCAGGGCGCGTCCTGACGTGCGTCGCACGCAGCGCCGCCCAGCGCGCGAAGTTTTTGGTGGCGCTGCGCGCGACGCTGGCGATTCAAAAAGTCTTTAGGGGGTGGCGCGTGCGGCGGGTGCTTCGCGTCGCTGTCGCCGTCGTGGGGGGGCGGGCTAAAAGTCGCCTGACGATTGGCTTCTTGTTTAACTACTTTTATTATTACCCCGTTAACAAACGCGGCGTCATCGTCCTTAGGCGCGCAGCCAGCGCCCTCTTCGCGCGCGCTGCCTTTGCGACCCTGCGCGCTGGGGCTGTCCTCGCGTTCGCAGCGAAGCGAAGCGAAGCCGGTCGCAGGTTCAATTCTCATCTCGCGGCCACAACCCTCAGCGCCGCAACGTCGCGCTGGCTGCGCCGCGCAGATTTGGCCGCCGCATTTGCCGCGGGTGTGGCGCTGGCAGCGCGGCTGCAAGCGGCTGCGGCGACGAAGCGGTGGGAGGGGGTCAAAGCCGCCGCCGCAAGGCTCTGCGCGCAGCCTTCGGCGCTCATGGGGCGAAGGGGATTGTCTTCCCTTCGCTTCGCCGTGAGGGACATCACCCGCGCCGCATGCGCCAGCGCCGCCAGGATTTCCGTCCGACGACTCTGCGCGCGGGCTCAAATTTTGAATTTTGTCCGCCGCGTCTTCGAGAGGGGGGGGTTCCGAAACGCACATGCCATGCGGGTACTGGCCGAGAGCGTCCGCGGGATGTCCGCGCGGCTGCGGTACTTAACGGTTGTCAACTTTAGAACCGCAATTGAGCAGCGCCTAACGGCGAAGCGCGCATTTTTTAATATTGCCGCGAGCCGCGAAGCCGTCGCAGCGCTAAGACTTCGCTTCGCCTCCGCCTTGGCCGCGCGGCGTGTGGCGACTCTTCGGCGCGTGACAAAGGCCATCACTTGGACGATTCGCTTCGGCCCCATCACCCCAACCGCCGCGCAAGGCATCCAGCGCTTTTTAAGAGTCGCCCTCGCGATGGCGACCGTTCGGAAGCTTCGATTGCGGCGCCTAGAGGCCTCGCGCATGTCGCGCGGGAGGCCACGCGCTCCAGCGGAGCCGCGGGGGGGGAGGGGGGAGCGGCGGTCTCCGCGCGCGTTCAAAAATTGCCGCGACGGGACGATGGCGGTGCCGCCGCTGTCGCTGCTGCCTCTTTCGCTCGAGCGCGAGTTTGCGTGACTTGACTTGACTTGACTTGACATGGTTTGATTTGATATGACTGCGCTTTATGTGGAGCGATGTAGTTGAATGTGATGTGAGGCGAAGTGTCGCGACGAGATGTGGCGTGATGGGAAGTGAATTAAAACTCCTCATGCAGCCCTTATGTGCAGGGGGGGGGGGGGGGGCGAAATTCGAATCAGGCGTGAGCGGATGAGTCAGCGCGGGCCGGAAGAGAAGGCACCCTCGCTCTCAACTCTTTGATGGAGTGTTGACTATGACGTTGACTACGACAGTGACAGTGACTATGACTGTGACAGCGTGTGTGGCTAATATCATATCAACATTCTCCACACACAGCAAACGCATCCGAAGGCACAAGGGGACCACACCCACACAAATTTGATGCTTTACCACAGCGACTCCAACTGAGTTCAATTCTTTCAAAATCAAATCATTTCGGTAATCAACAATAAGGACAGAAAGAAAAATAAAAAGTTGAAAAAAAAAATAAAATAAAAAAAAAAAAACATTGGTCGTTTGTACTCCCGCCACCTGTGCTAAAAAAGAAACGTGGTGTCCGCGAATGAAGTAAACAAAAAAAAGAAAAAAGAAAAAAGAAAAAAGAAAAAAGAAAAAAGAAAAAAATTCCTTTAAAATCTTTCGGTTGTCAAAAATAAAAAGAATAGCTAAAAAAAAAGGGTAAAAAAAGATGAAAAAAGAAAAGAGAAATTGCTCTCGCCGTGAATCACTTCGGCAAATCAACAATAAGCTACCAAACCCTCGGCGACACGAGGCTAGGGGAGGGTGATGAAAGCAATTATGGATGAAGGGTGGGGGGGGGGGGGTTGAGGTGAATGAAAGCGCTTGCGAAAATATACGCATATGCTTTTTAATTTAACAATAATTCACAACAAGCCCTGCCATAGGAGGTAGGGGAGGGGGAGGGAGGGGGGGGGGTCACTTCTTCTTGGCGGCCGATTTTAAAAAGTTGTCGTGGGGCTTTGGGACTTGCGTCCGCGTGAGTTTGGCGACGTTTGTGTTTGTTTTGTTGATCATCTTGTGCACATTGTGGATCGTCTGGACGCGTCAGGGGAGCTAAAGCGACTCTAAATTACGTCTTGGAATAGCTTTTTGGACGACTCCAGCGTCTTGCCGATGCTGTCCCTCTCCTCCTTCACTTCGTCCCGGTGCGTCGCGACTTTATCGAGTTTCTTCTGCAGCTCCGCACACTCAGCATCAATTTGCGCAATCTCAGCTTCGTCGCTCTCTATTTGACGCCCTGTATCAGCACGCCGCTGTCGCAGCTGCGTGAAAATTGAGTCAAGGTTCGACAGAGCGATTTGCGCGACGTCAAGTGCCTTCGCCTTGGACAATCAGCCAGCTACATCCGCGTGTAGTACCTTCTGCTTCAGCGACGGCTGCAACAGCCTTTTCATCGCCTCTGACTGCTCCTTTGGCATTTCAGTTTACGTTGTGTAAATAACTAATATTTTATCTCGAATTTTGAGTCGTTCTATGGGAAACAATCCGGCTCCTGAGCATCCGCCACCTGTGCGGCGCCAGCAAGTGTCCACGACTTCAGCGTCAGCTGGTCGGGCAGTTGACAGGGCGCAAGTCCTGCAGCACACAGAGCACCGCCTCGCTCAAAAGAAGCCACCGTCCAAGAAACCCGCGCCCCACCACATCCCCCCCCGCAGCGATCCGTCGGACGCACCCGCGCCACAGCCGACGCACCCCACGTCAGCTGCGGTGTCTGAACCAGCCAACTCCTCCAACGCTTACTCCCCCACCATCGACCCGACGTACGCGGCGGAGGTCTCCGCGCCCCTTCGCGCCCTCCTCGAGTCCCTCTTCGACGCCGACCACGAAATCGCCAAAGAGTGCCTCGAGCTCTTA
>JAIYDP010000357.1 GCA_027487435.1 Verrucomicrobiaceae bacterium
GCGGGCTTCTTCCCAACTTGGGCGGTCGGAACGAGCTGGCGAGAGCGGTACTGCGGATGAGAAACGCAGGGGGGGGGGGGTGGAACTGATGAAGTTGGGAAGCGTGAGAGGGGGTCATTGGGGTCGTCCCGCTTGACGGCTTTGTCGCCTGCCTTAATCTCCGCGTAGTTTTGGCCCGTGCGTTCGAATGCGCGATGGATGCCCATGCTGCCGTTGTAAGCTCAATTTGACAACCATTGGAGCAGCACGAATCCCAAATGCAGGCATCAATCACCAGACGACGTCATCGTCGTGGGCCACAAAGTGCCGTTGTTCGCCAGTCTCGAGGTTTTGGACGACGACGAGGGCGGCGACGATGTACGCGAGCTCGCCAGTGGAGAGGAAGAAGAGACAGTTGGCGGTGTCATAGCCGCGGAACCCGTGGCTGGAGAAGGCATAAGGAGGCATTAAATGCAGTGACGCACACATATTCGAGCGACATATTCGTCTTGGGCTCACAGCCGAGGACTTCGTCGGGGATGAGGCGGCCTTCGAACGAAAAAATCTCTTGGCGCTTCTTCTTTCCATCGGGCCCAGTGACGAACTCGATGCCCCTGGCGCATCGTAAGCTGTAGTTGCGCCGATGACGCACCTTTCGCCCCACGTCGACGGCCCGTACACGGTCGTTCGACAACAGGAGTACCGTTCGCCAGACGCAGGGTCCTCCCAGTCCTCCAGTAGGTCGATGCGGGACATGCCGATATGCTCCTGATACCTCTCACCGGCCTTGATGAGACATCCGGCCTCGGAGCAACCCCTCGACACACCAAGATTCGTCGCACGCATGGCCTGCTCTTTGACTTCCGCTTTCTTCTTGCTCTCACGGCTGTCTTCCTTAATGGCCTGCATTAAAGTGCAGTTTAGAGACTTCTTCGTTTCCTGGATTTTGCATTGCTTGCACTGCCCTCCAACCAAAAACGTGCTGCCGCAAGGGCAAGCTTGTAAAATTAGACCATCTCCTTGACCCCATACGAATTTGCTTGCCACTGAGTTTTCTTAGAAGCTCGAGTCTTGTAGGTCCTGCTGATGTCGGTCTCGGAGCACCAGCGAGTCCCCTCCCTCCCGCTGGGTCGGTTGCTTAAGTTGGATTTAGAGTTTCTCTTCGAAAGGTCATACCTGGTGGCGTTCCAAATGCTCTCCCCGTTCCTGGACGAACAAGGCCACCCTTTTCAGTGACGCGCTGAGTAGTTGGCACATATCCCCAGTTCATGGCAGCTGCAACATTGGCACCCTGTCAAAATGAGCCAAATCTGATATGTTCCTCACTGCAACAGATGGTGTGCCATTCACTTTCTTTCCAGATCCTTCAGCGGGACGAGCACCTGCAGGAGCTGAATGATACGAAGGTGGTCTCTCCATCGGTTTGAACCTTGACTTAAATAACAACAAAATAGAAATTAGAGACGGCGCTTGTTTGAAAGCAAGTCTGATGAACCTGAAAGGAATCAATTACGTTGTAATACATGCAAATATGTGAGGAAATTTTTCTCAACAGATGCATTGCAATCAAACACGAATATAACAAATTAATCACTAAATAGTTAACAAATTGAGCACTCATGTCTGCTTCTGGAGACACGAAACCCCTTGTCAAGGTGTTGGTCATTGGGGACAGCGGTGAAGTTTCGTTTGATCGTTGTAATGGATGAGGTGTTGGGAAGACGTGCTTGCTGTTGCGATATGTGAACGACTCTTTCAATGTCAGCCACGTAATGACACTGGGGTTACAAGTTCTTGTGATGGTTCTCAATCAATCAGAGTCGATTTCCGCGAGAAAGTAGTCGAGGCAGCTGGGAAAAATGTCCGACTTCAGATTTGGGACACTGGAGGCCAAGAGCGTTTTCAAGTCATAACGAAGGGTATCTGTTATTCGACGAAGTCATATGGCAGCGTATTATCGAAAAGCTGCGGGAATTGTTCTAGTTTACGATGTGACAGATCGACATTCATTTGAGAGTTCCTCGCGTCGGTCCCGCTTCGTCATAATCTCGCAGATTGCAAGAAATGGATGGACCAGATAAATCAGAACGCACTCTCTGGCGTGTGCGTTGTGCTAGCAGCCAATAAGAGCGATCTCATTGAGAAAAGGGTTCTCTGAACACTTGCAAGCACTGATACGCTAGATCATTGATAAAGAAGCGGGGCAGCGGTTGGCGGACACATACAGTATCCCATTTTTCGAAGCGAGTGCAAAGCAAAACATTGGTGTGAGTGAGATGTTTCAAAAGCTGGCGGAGGACGTGATGAAGACGCCAGGGCTCGTTGACCAAGTCAACAACGGCAGCAAACCTGCCGTGCCCATTGTAAACCCAAGCGACCCGCAATTGCCGGCGAAAAAGGGCAGTAGCTGTTGCTGACCTGCGCGCGTCCCCTTTCGTAGCGGAACTCATGTAGAATTCTTGTACAAACACACTCAGACCTCTCCTGGATGTACACTTTCCTCCTCTTCCTCCTCTTCATCGTCCGAAGGCGGCAGCTCCCGGTTCATGCGGCGGCGCTCCAGCTCGTCCATTTCTAAGTTGTCAGTGTGAGCGCACGGCGAAGAAAACCGTCATCCTCGTCCTCCGTCCCAAAGTTTCCCCCGCTGCTGATGTACCTCTGCTGCGTCTCGATCACCTCTGCACCATTCTCGCACTCGCTGTACGCATCCAAGAGAGTTCTGATATCATGACTACACAATGGGCGTGTCTCAGACTGATTGACACCAAAAAATGAAGCACCCCATTTAAACTTTGAGAGAACGATTTCTGACTCCCTCTTGAACCCTTTCGAACTCAGAGTAAGGGGATGTCGTTAACACCTGCAATGTACAAGGCACCCGCAATGGCTTCAGCGCACGTAAGCTTGGACGGCTTCCCGTAGTTGACGGGATTTGCAGCCACGAGAAAGGGGACTGCGAGCTTCAGACGAATGGAGTTGGACGGCACGTAGGCGGTTAGCAGGACTCTTCAATGAAGAGAAAGGAACGGAATCCAGTTGAGCCCAGCTGCAGTCGACGACGCCAACACCAAACCTCCCAATGATGTCACGATCTGCTCGTGATACAGTTTGCTGGCCAGACGGGCTTCCTAGTCAATCTCAAACTTCAAAGAGAATCACCTTAAAACAACCCCCTTACAGCGCTGAGAGACACGAAGCTCCTTCAACATCCCTAGTCTTGCTAGTTTGCGGCCGGTGCATTTCTTAGAGTCGCATTGGCCGAAGTCCTCGACAGTCAGACACACACGTAGTGTGGTTCGAACCCACATGTAGAGCGGGATCTGAAGTTGGTTCTCATCTTCGTCATGAAGAGGCTCACTCTCTGACAGAATTAGACTGCGTTCATGGTTCAAACCATCTTCGGGATCGACTTCTCGTCGCTGTCGCCTCATTTCACAAATATGTCACGTGGTTTTAGTCAAATGTACATGATTTCAGAAGACACCCTGCGCCATCCTCCTCAGCTCCATAACGCGAGAATCGACAATGCGTTTGCTACCGAGCCCATCATGCGGATCGCCTTCATCCTTCGGCTTAAATACAAGAAACCTAGCCCATCAGAGTCCCAAACCGAATGCCAAACCTGTGGTAATTCTCCAGCGCACCTCGCAGGTCGCCCTCCTCATCAAGCAGGGAACCTAAATTTTGATACATCACAACATGGACATGCTTTTCGATGGGATGATCGACTCCAAGCTCGCGAGCACGGTCCACCGCGTTCCTCATGCGTTGATACGCATTCAGAGCAATCTGCTTCATGCTGCTCCTCACAACGTCCTCTCGCGAACCATCGGGCAGGAAATCGCCATAGCGCATCACGTGCCACGCTAGCCGATGGAAGTTCAGGTAGTACTCCTCCACGGCGTACCGCTCCCAAGACTCGTCGTTGTAAACCCGAAAGTCGGGGAGACTGCCGGAGTCCTCGATTGCAAGAAGAGGTGCCATTGCAGCCTGATGCTCGCGAACGACCTTGCGAATGTCAATGGGATGAGCTGCGGGATATATCCGATCCGCCAACCCCAAGGGGTACGACACAAACTCCTCCTCTTGCTGCAGCATGAGCGTCAAATGCACTTGCGGAAGACCATGGACACGTCCTCCATCACAAAAGACAGCACGCCAGGACGGGACCCCCCCCACATAAAGATTGGGTGGGTGTCAATGTTGGCTCTAACAAACGACTGCATGCTGTAGCCCGTCGGCCAGTAGCTGGTCCCCGGAAACTCCACTTTTGGCTCCTGCGGGCGCTGGATGTTGTTGTACCACTCGTAGCTCATGAGCTGGAACGACAGCAGTCGCACGTCAGGACGGAACTTCTCACAAACGGAGAAGTACATGCAGGGGTTGAAGTGCAAGTCGCCGGAGGTGAGGATGATGGAGTTGCTGCAGGGGGTGAGGATAACGCTGGCATGGCCGTACTTTGGAAGGGGCTGCAAGGCTGTGAGGCACATGTCCCTCATGATGGTCGATTTGCTCATGTCCTGCGTTTTGAAATTGACGGACACTTGGGAGTAGACAAGGAGCACTGCTATGGCCATCAGGACTCCTTCCCTCTTTCGCCGCTTCGACAACAGCGCGCACAGCACGCCATGGACGCCAATGGACGTGAAGAGGAACGCCAGGGCATTGGACTGAAGCCAAAACCGGGCATGTACGCCGCGAAAGAGGGGGTGCCTGATTGGCAAATTTGCGAGGATATGAAACACGATAGTGTAGAAGAGGAAGACAATCGCGACGGTGAGGCTGCCGGGAAACGAGGGGCCAAAAAACTTGGGCTGAAGGAGCTTGGGGCCGCTGAAGGCGAGGCAAGCCACGAGGCCGACGACGGCGAAGGGGAAGCCGACGAAGAGGGCCTCCTTTCCAAAGGAGAGGGCGTAGATGAAAAGGCCCTCGCCGAGGGTGACACGGTCACCGAACTCCTTTGTGCTCTCGATGGCGAGGTTGAAGGTGCCATAGTCCTGCGGCATCAGCTCAGATGCTTGCAAACGTACTTTGCGGAGGAAGTGATGGATGATGCCGTCGAGGGTGTTGTATCGCCCCCAAGAGTACCTTGGAGGGGATTTGAGCAGATTGATGGCGGCGATTTGAAGGTAGGGGGTCATGCCAAGCAACACCAAAAAGGTCAAAAGGAAGGCGTTCTTGAGGGAGAAAATAAAGGAGCGGCCTCGCCATACGACGGAGAGGGTGATGGTGGTGACAAAGAAAACAATCGTGTGTTGGTTTGTTAGAGCGAGGCCGCACACGAACGCACCGAGCCCGGCCTTCCGTTGGGAGGGGATGCGCCAAAAGTCGAGGAGGAGGTAGACGAGGAGGCAGGCAAAGAAGTTGTTCATGGCGAAGACTTCGGCTTGCACGGCGTTGAGCCAGATGTACGGTGAGAAGGCGTACATGCCGGCTGCGATGATGGACGCGCCGAAGCTGCGAGTGGCGAGGAATGAGGCGCGCTGAAGAAACCGAGCGGCGAGGGCTGTCAGGAGGGCGCACATGATGTTGACGCGATATGCGATGGGGCCGTAGGGGATCACTGCTGTGAAGACGTTTCCAAGAAGAATGAAAAGAGGGTAGCCAGGAGGATGCGCAGAGCCCCATGCGCACATTGCAGACACGAGCTCGCCTGAGTCACCGCCTGCGATGGTTGGGTAGAGAGTCCGAACATAGACGGCGAAGACGATGAGCCAGAGAATCTCAAATTTCCAGCCAAAGGCTATTGGCAAAGTATCCAAAGCACGGACTGCAGTAGTGGCCGCATCCGCTGACAGCAAGGCCCTTCCAGCGCTTGCTTCTTCTGCAAGGCGGCGGCTCTGCGGCAACTCCCGAACGCTTATTGGGACAGCAGAAGCGCTTGGTTTCTCATCACCGATGAGTGAAGTATTTTCTTCTGAGATGTGGATCGGTTCAGTAGATTCCTCATGATGCTCCCGAACACCACCATTGCCCTCCTTCGAGAGAGCCATGTTGTCATCAGCGTCTTGATCATCGGTTGCCGTTTCGTCGCTTGAGTGATTTCCTCCATTCTGCCGGCTGGTATCTTGGCCGTGTTCATCAGACGCTCTTCTGTCAGCTTCACTAAAGCGCACGGCCTTCCTCTTGGTCATAACAAATAATTAAGCAAAGAAATAAGAGTGGCTCACAAACAAACCACTGTTGACGCACGCGATGGCCTGGTTTCTTGATTGCTTAGCAGCTTCCGGGCCATCGAAACGTGCGATTGTTCTCCTGTTTACGTTTCATAGAAGCAACCACGACAGTACGTTACACATAATCGTGCATGTATATCGAAGAATCAAAAGCATGCCGATCGCTCTCATGCGAGTCATCAAACGCCTCCCAGTGCGACTCTGTCGACGCCTGCGCGTCTAAATTGACCACTTGCCGAATTCCCTTTGCCCACAGGTCGAGGCAGTCCAGCGCAACCCGTCCATCCATGTCCCTGTTCAACCTCGCGTGTCCATTCATCTCGCTAAGCCATTTCTCTCGACACGCACAAAATTTCTCCGCGACCTCCGGCAGTGCCGACGGCTCAACTGCTGGCAGCTTCTCCTTTATTCGCGCCATCTGATCCGTGATTGACTTCATGCGCTTCACATTGAACACATAAGGCGGCGCTTTGGATATTTCCTTCATCAAAATAGATATCGCCCTCATGATGGAGCTGACAGACGGCTGCGGCCTCATTTGCTTCTGCTCCGACCTTCGCTCCCTTAGGCACTGAACGAACTCGTGCTGCGCCGTCAGGTCGCTCACAAACGGCGCCAAACAAGGACGCACAGCTCGTCCTCCACCGCCGTCAAGACAACCTCCGATGCGTTGTTGTACATCGCCGTCACAATGCGGCCGCATGTGCCCCTCATGCTCAAGTCCTCGGCCGACTGGCGGGACACCTCAGAATAAAAAGGCGCCAGCAGCGACATGAAGATCGCTTTTATCTCGGCGCACGAGAGCCCCTCCCACTCTGACGGCGTCAACGCTGACGAAATGAGCGGAAGGGGCGAATCTCAAGCGCTTACAATCGACAATGCGAACGATGTGCGGCCTAAAGTGCTCCCCCGTGAGCGTAGAGATGTGCGCAAGGACGCCCGCCCTAACAAGTTGTGCTTTTAACTCAACTGACTCGACCAGAGACACCATCGGCGCCGTGACCGCAATGCCGCACGACCGCCGAACATGCGGGTCCGCGTACAGCGACACGAGGCGTTTCGTTGCTCGGTCGCGCACACCTGGGGGGGATGGATCAGACTTCAGAACAATTTTTCAAACCGGATGGGATGAGGGGGTGCTGCGCCAGGCTCAGCCGAAGCAAAATGGTCGCGGGGAAATGCGCCCAGTAAAAGGCACTTAAATCGCGATCGCAACGACCTTCCAGGACTGAGCCATCATCTTCCGCTCGCAGAGCCTCAAGCGCGTCGGTCGACTGCGACGCTGTGACGAAGCTTCGCACGCTTGGGGACGTCAGGGCGTCCTCGAAGAGTATCTTCTCAAGGCCTCTTGCGTTGAGGACATCGTGGAGGTTGCACGACTCTGCAGACTGTTGCAGCATCGTCCCGACCTCGGCCGGGTCGACTGCATTGCGAGGGTTGATCTCAAGCCCCGAGAGAACTTTGTTGAAGTGGTCTTCAAGCGCGCCGCGAATGTGATTCAGCCACTCAGCAAGAGCATCAAGGCTGCCGCCGCATGAAAGGCACCGCTTCACACGGATGCAGCAAGCGCTGATTGAGATGACTTTGATTCGTTCATCCTCAGCAGCATCGTAATCGATGATTCTAGAAACGAGGTCCTCACGGCGTCCTGACAGTTTCAGTTTCTTCTTTCGGAGTTCAATAATGCTTGATTCGGTCGTTGGGTCGTCGAGGCGGATGGATATTTGCTGTCGCAACTGCATGACGCTCATCTTGTCCAACTTTTGCTTGCTGATCTCGACCTTGGTAAGTCCAGTCAGGGACCCCGACGACATTATGTCTGGGAGTGAAAAATGACGTCCAGTGGATCTCGCTTCTGGCTTCGCAACATTCGCCCGCATGAATGAGTCCACGAGCTCCTTGTACGTCCTCTTCATGGCGGCATTGGGTCAGAGGATAACAACTGAATTCCACAGAAGTCAATTTTTTTAAACTCGCGTCATGGACTCAGACGGAATTCAACGAGTCCTCGACGCTCCTGACGAGTTTGAAATACTGAAGCTCCCGCGCCCTCACAAGGACTTGCTTGGAAGGCCATCGTGGCCCGTCTCTGACGACGAGCTGAGCAGAGCGTTCAGGAAAGTCGTTGGTTTCGAAATTGATCTGATGGATGCAGGCTGCTCTAGCTGTCCATCCTGATAAGCATGGAGGAGGTGAAGATGCTAAAAGCGCTTACGATAGTGAGGTTCGCTTGAGATTGTGACATGAGCAGGGCTGCAACTAGCGTATGAGACTCTCAAAGCAGCGGACAAGCGTGAAATTTGCATCAAGAAGTATCTAGGTCTCACAGTCAGAGTCAAGCCTCACCATCTACAGAGGCAGAAGAGAAGAAAAAGACGTACAGCTGGAGGCCCACCGAAGTCAACTCGGAGATTGAGAAGGACGCGCAAAAATCGGAGCACAATCGCCGGCTGATGTCGATTCAAAGTTTTGATGGCAGCCGATCCGTTTGCTGACGTTGGGGTAGGAGCGAACGAGCGCAACGTGTTCAACGCTACAATTATGCAGCAAATGCGAAAAAAGCTAGCAGATCGCAGCGCGACGCCAATGTCAGGGTAACATACCACAACCAAACCCCCTTTTTTTCATATTTTCCTATGACTGGTTCTATTTTGCTAATCCGTATACCTGA
>JAIYDP010000097.1 GCA_027487435.1 Verrucomicrobiaceae bacterium
CCCTGCCTGAGGAAGATTGTTGAACGAATCCCCAAAGTTGTCAGGGTCAGTCGACGCACGACCATCGAGGGAAATCTGGTTGAAGCTAGAGCCACTCCAGGTCTGAGAAGTGGAGCACCCTGCCTGTACCTGAGGTGCGCGGTTGCACCCAACATTGAAAGTAAACGGATCCGACACAGGCGCATTGCATCCATCGCTGACCTGGAGAGCGAAAGTCCAAATACCTTTACAAGTGCCATAGGAGCTGATCCGGAGCGTCGCAAAGGACTGAGAGTATGCAGGGCTTGCACCAGCAGCCTGGTCAATCGTTATTGTGCAGTACGCAAGGTCTTGTTGCCCGGCAGGACACTGGAAAGCAGTAGCAGTCTGTGTGGTCGTCTGAGTCGTTGTCCATAGAGTGGTCGTCGTCTCACGAGTAATTTGGAATTCGGTACTTGGACGGAAACGTGAATCGTATGCAGCACCAGTGTTGGTAACGAAGCCATTGAAATCACCAACATTGTCTGTGAAAGTAGGGAAAGAACTGTACGCAACAGAAGACGTATTTTGGGACAGAGAACTGGACATGGAAGGATTGCCTGGGCTATTAGTGTTGACACAGGTTGATGGAGCATATCGCCAAAACGTGATAGTTTTCGAACGGGCACCAGTGGACCATGCGCGGACATTTGAAGCTGACGCGATCGGAGTGACGTTTTGAGTGGCGAAGTATTGGAAAGCTCCAGTGCGAGAGGGCATAGAGGAAACAATGTTTGCACTTGTCCAGCATCCAGTATTGGCAGAACCAGGACCGGCAGTGGTAGAGCAAGCGGCGCCAGTCGTGGGCGGAACAAAGCTTGTCAACTGAGCGTATGTCTGAGATCCGAAACGAGCAGAATAGTCGGGGATCCAAGACACAAGGTTCCAATCGTATGACAAATCCTGATTGGTGTTGATATCAAACACAGTCGAAGAGGACCCATTAAATTGAAAGACAGAATTCGTCGTATCCCACAGGTTGTTCAGCGTTGCAGCAGAGGATCGGGCTCCTCCCGTCACAACATTAGACCACACCGTAGTCACTGGAGCAGCGACAGGCACAGGAGCACAATTACATGTGACTTGAATGGACAACGATTGTGCAACAGTGGAACAACCATCGGTTACTGTGAGCGTTAAAGTGACTGTGCCAGCGATGGATGCACGAGCCCAGGTTGCCAGACAGACAGGCGTTTGCGCAGGAGTTGTGGCAGATTGAGCGCCATTGTTGCAAGAGCAGGGTTGCGTGGCTGTTCCGCAGGTATTAAACGAAGAATCTACAAAAGCAACCCCGGCGCTGGAGGAAGACCAAGTCGCTGTCGTCAGTGTGAACATCGGCACAGAGTTGATCACGTTCAGAGACGAATTTCCAGGCATAACAAAGTTGTGGGCAGCGGAACCAACCCCAGTCACATTGAAGACAGCACCCCTTCGGACTGAGGTGATTGTGTTCCCCGATGAATCAGTTGCACGAACACAAACAGTCGGAGAGGGGGGACATCTGGCCACGACAGTCACCGGCGATGAAGCAGCACGACCACAGAGGGTGTCTGCAAAAAGAGTGAATCTGTAGACACCAGGGCTGTTAATGCTTCCTCCACCGACGGGATAGTTCGACGCAATGGAGTCTTGGTTCATAGTCACCGTCCTCTGACCAACGAAGAGTGGGGTTGCAACCACAGGAGGTACACCATTAGCAGAGAGGGAGCAGTTGAGATTGGCTGAGTACGTTGTGCCGGGAATAATGGCATTGACGTTCACAGGAGAGTACCAAATCGAAGAGGCAGAGATTCCACCTGCTGGGCAGACTTCCGCGTTGGCACATGAAACAGTTCCCATCGCACAGCTCTCTGCAAATGTTACAATGAAACGGAAAAGAGCTACGAGAAACAGCACTTTGGACGAGTGCAAGGAGGAGGACAGGCACAACAACTTGCATTTGATCCAGCAGAGGAGAGTTTTCTATAATTAAACAATTTGAACAGGCAAGAAGTTCTGGCCCTGCCTCTGATCGATTTCGTCGAAAATGTTCTGACCACCAAAACGTGTCGGTCCTCACAAACAAGAATTCTAAATTCTACACAAATTTTAGTTAGTATTTGTCCATTTTGAGATGACAAGTGGCATCCTGAAGATCGGAGGAAAGGCGGGTCTCTCTCTGCAAGATTTCTATGGAAGTCAAATTTCGGACAATTCTCGCACTCAGCAACCCATTGTGACAGGGTCTGCTGTTGTGGGCTGCAAGTTCAATGGAGGAGTGCTGATCATGGCAGATACATTGGGTCATGGGCTGTTATTCAAATGGCACTGACGGTAGCAGCCTCTTACGGGAGCATGGCAAAGTACAAGAATTTTTCAAGGCTGCACCAGGCTGGAAATTTTGCTGTTGTGGGTGCGTCAGGAGACATGAGCGATTTCCAGCACATTGAACACCTGCTGGAGTCTGAAACGTGATGTTTTTTTTGTGTTTGTTTAACTTTTCAGGATTCTGGATGACAACGAAAATGATGGGTCACTGCTCGACCCATCAAGCCTGCACAAGAGGCTGCGGCAGCAGTTCCATGGCATGCGAAACAAAATGAATCCTCTATGGAATGAAGTTGTCGTAGCAGGGCATCGGAACGGCCAATCGTTTCGTTCGAATTGCTTCCATAATGACTCAGATTTCTTGGCTACTGTGATCTAGTTGGCACCTGCTTCGAAGATGATGTTCTTGCAACACAGTTCGGCATCTACATGGGCCTTCCTCTTCTACGTCAACACTGGCGACCTGACATATCTTTCGAAGAGGCAAAGAATCTCCTCGAATCTGTTCTAAGAGTTGTCTTCTACCGCTGCACAAAGTCGATCCCACGAGTTTGAATGTTGCAACTTCGCTCACAGCGCAGGTCCAGTACGCAACAGTCACAGAAGCCGGCGTATCCGTTTCAGAGCCGTATGCAATCTCTCACAGTTGGGGCTTGTCAGGCTTTGTCCACACTGCATATCATGGCCTGAAAGTCTAAAGTAAATAAGATGAAACACTACATTTTATCTTGAACAGAGAAAGAACATTCAGAGAGTACAAGAATTTTGGCAAGGCGACAAGGCGGTGCGGGATGAACTCGGGAGAGCCGGGCGGAAATTGGGGGGTGATTGTGGAACGATCAGGACTGATGAGCAGCGAAATGACTGAACACGAGCGAGACGGTGGCCTAAAGGCTGATGGAGAGACGGCAGCAGAGCTGCGGGGGGAGGGAAAGCCGAAGGCTGCAAGCAGCACAGGGGCAATTCAGCGGGAGGGCTGAGGCGGAAGAACGGGCCAAAAGGTCGTTGGCTGGAGTTCAGCGGAGGGGCCGAACGCAGCG
>JAIYDP010000290.1 GCA_027487435.1 Verrucomicrobiaceae bacterium
GCGCGTATTTTTTGGCGGGGGGGGCGCCCGGGAAAAAGCACAAAAAAAAGCGCGGCCTGGGGTTTTTTTACCCCCCCCCCCCCCCCCCCTCACGGTCATGTACGGCATGCCGCTGTGGTGCGCCATGGCGCCAATGCAGGCCATGTCAAAATTTGAATTCACGATCGCGACGGCGCCGCGCGGGTAGATGCACCCCCTGTCCATAGCGCATCGCGCGCACCTCAGAAGTACATCGCGCACCGCCTCCCTGCCGCGGGGGTGCGCAAGGTCAAACCCCATGATGCCCCCTGCAATGCAGGGCTTAAAGAGACCCGGCCAGTCGGCTTCGTGGCTGAGCGCGAAGAGTCGCGTCAACATTTGTGGTGGCGATTTGTCGCCGACTGTGCAGGCCTCGCGCACGTCGCACGCGACGTCGGGCGCGTCTTCGAGTTGACAACCTTGGATAGTCAAAAGTACACCATAGCGCGCGAGCGTGTCGGACACAAGCTGGAAAATGAGGAAATATCTGATTTATTTCTGAATGTATCCCGGCTAATTTAAAGGTGAAAATATAAAAAGAGAATATATTTGCACCTGCAAGCTGTTGCGGATCTCTTGGCCTGCGTCGAGATAAATAATTTTTGAATAATTTTTTAAAGCGTCTAGAATCATTGGGACTTTGAACGCATACGTTGTTAATACGCTGCAAGATTAGACGCGTCATAACGGACGCAAAATGCAAACAAATATTTCCCAAAATTATCAAAAATAAAATAATGAAATAAAATAAAATGAAATAAAATACAAATGTGCTAAACCGCAATGAAACGAAATTCAAATAGGAAAAATGCGGGGATTTAAAATATAATATATTTGAAAAAAAAAACTTTAAAAAGTCAAATGTACCTGAAGTGCGAGGGCATCTCAGAGACATCAAAGTCGCGAACGGTCACATCGAGGAGGCATGACAACTCCGCGCGTTGTTGAGGAGTCAACCCCAGGTCGTATACCACAATTTTTGACCCGGGGCTGTTGACGTGCCCGCTCCCAATTAAATTTAACAAATTGTTAAAATAATCAGCTGAAGCGCAAGTCACGATGACAAGTTCCGAATCGTCGCGCTTTGATGGCGGCAAATCCACCAAAGGGTTTGCAAAGGGGACGCTCGGCTTGGCTTGGCTTCGCTTCGAACCCGCGACCTGAGCTCCCCCCCCCCCCCCCTTTGCCGGCGGCACCTTCCATTCATGCGCAGCCGAATCGGCAGGGGGGGGTCTTTTGCCCGTATCCCTCAGCAGCATAGGGAAGGGGGAGAACCCCCCCCCCCCCATCTGCTGGTTAAAGAACTCGTAAACCCTTTGTTTGTAAAATTCATTCTCAGCCGCACAATCAAACTGCCCGATGGGACACGGCGGGACGGGGTCTACGCCCTCTACGGCCATAGACCCATAACCAATTCTGTTAAAGAACTGGTTAAGTCTCCTGTGCTGGTACGGGTACGCCGCCAAAAGAATAACCCGCGGGCGTCTGTTTGAGCCGAGCGTCCTCCGCAACCCCTCAACCGCCCCTTGCTCTTGCCCCTCATTGTCTAAAAATAGAACATCCGGCGGCGGAAATTCCCCGCGGGCAATCCCCGCATCCAGCGAAACGGTGCGAGTTGTGTACGGCGTCCGCGTCGCGCTCACCGTGTACCCGAGGTACGAACAGCCGCGGCCCGCTTTTGAAAACATCGTCGCGAAGCCGTCGCGCGCCGTCACGGCGGCGCGGATGAGCTGGCGGGGGGGTGAGGGTGCGCGGTTTCGAGGTGTCACGGTGATGCGGCTTGTCAGGTTGGCGAGGGCGATGGAGTTGGCGAGCGAGTCCGCGAGGTCGGGGTCGGATTCGAACGCGACGACGTTGGCGCCGAGACGCGCGGCTGAGAGCGTCAGCGCGCCGACGCCGGCGTCGATGTCGAAGAGGACGTCCCCCTGTTGAGTCAAGGGGGTCTGACGAGGGCGGGACCTTTCTTATGTGATTTGAAATGAGCTGAGTAAGCGCTTGGCCTATCGGGGCCTGATAGGACACACCTGCGGAGGTCAGGGTGTTGCTGAGGGACACGCACGAGACGCCTGGTCTTCGCTTTCGACGTGAATTCGGATAGGGTCGTGTGGGAAGAGGCGTCCGTCCGAAACCAACGTTGGAAATGAAGGAGAGGGAGCCGAAGGGGCTGCAACAATTGCTGACAGCAAGAAAAAGATGGCCCCCCTCATTAACAGTTCTTTTAGAGATTTAGTCTTTAGTTACCAGAGCTGTGTTCTGCTCGCGCGGCGCTAGTAGTCTTTGCGGTGGGCAGAACCCCATCTGAACGTGGTCCAATCCGGACCTGGTACTCCCCAAAACTCCGCCGCTGGCCCCGACGGCCCCCTCCCCTTGCGTCTTCGGCGCGTTCCGCCGTCGCGCCCCACTCGGCGCGGTCGGCGCGCGCTCACGGGGGCCCCCGCAGCCATCGGCCACGGAGCTCTCCGCGAAGTTTTCGCCCCCAACCTCAGCGCCGCCCACCCGCCCCTCGCCGTCGCGCTGGCGGACTGCCGCCTCCACCCGCGCCCGTTCATCCGCCGGCTCTTCGCACGCCACCAGCCCGCGCTGTCCCGGCGGCAGTTTGCGTTCGATCCGCCCTGCGGCGGCGCTTTGGGCGGCGCTGCGGCTGTGCGGGTCCTTCCCCCTCGGCTTTGAATCGCCTTCGTCCCTTCGATTCGCTTCCGCGCGGCGCCCCTCCCACACCTGCGCTTATCGGCCACATCCCCTCCCCTCCTCCCGTGCAGTCCTGCCCGACCCCCCACCCCCCTCCCCCCAACCTGTTTGACCTCGTCCTCCAGCAGTCCTCTACTCCCCCCCCACCCCTCACGCCTCTACGCCCCGCAGCTCCCCC
>JAIYDP010000256.1 GCA_027487435.1 Verrucomicrobiaceae bacterium
CAACCGCTTCGATGGCTTGATTTGGGGAATCTCCGTGCAGGTTTCGCCCCCCCCCTTCCCCTCGAAGCTAGATTATTTCACCGCTACCCTTCCCCTTGAGTGTAGTTGTTGCCGTCGCCGCCTCGTCCATCCCTCCGATCCCCCCTGCTCTCCATGAGTCCGCTGATTGGATTGGGACCGTTTCGCTTCCCTCTCGCTTCCATTATCTCTTCTCTGGTGTCGGATCTCTTATTGCTGTAAGAGTACAACTTATCTACTCTTCTTTACGAAATGACCCCATGATTAAGACAGAAAATAGCGGTAAAGAGAGGCTTGTGTAGGGCATGAATGATTCACTCAGGCAAATTGCAGTACGTGCCATACATTCGAGCTTAAGAGAGCCTTTCTTATTCAACTCCATCTTCTACACCCGCACCCTCAGCGGACACTCATCACCTTCTTAGATTCCCTATTCATGCATGCGAGTTTCTCAACAAAAAAAACGCGAAGATGTTGGGGACACTGGGCGAAGCTTGTTGATAGAGCACTTGGAGCAATGAAGCCAGAAATTAATGAAGGGGATAGCGTCTATGGTGTTGATGTCCACGACGCCCGCGTTGACGTCAGACAACTCTGGTGTTCATAAAAACAATTGAGTTAGTTAATCTTGTAATTCAAAATGAACCTGAGAGTTAGCCTTGCGTGCTCGTACAGAAAGTGCGTTCTTGAATTCCACTTAACGCAAATGCATCGATCTGCGTTCATTCGGTCGCTCATAAGCATGCCACATGATGTTTCATGGCATGAGCCGTTTTTGTGGCCCTCTCTTGAGGCGCGGAATTGGAGGCTGATGGAGCAGAAGAAACTAGAACGCCAAGCCGTATGGAATTTATCCAAGCTCCTTTTCATGCAATTTTCGAAGCGATCGGTAACAGTAATGTATGAAACTTTAAAACGTGAAAAACTAACATCATTCCAGAATTCTCCTTCAGCTGGCACGATCTTGCTACGACAGAGTTAATTTTGACGCAGCCAACCTCAGCAAATGCCAGAATATTGCAATGATACTGGGAATTCCTTGTATCTTGACGGTACTTTCGACCAACGACAGGAAGTATGTTTTTTGGATTCTGGGTTTCTACGCGAGCGAAATTATTGGTAGATTAGCCGTTGTAGCTCTCGGAGTGGTGGCCAAGCTTTCGCGTTTACTTTCATCAGCGAAGCCCTAATTTACCCCAATTGTTGATTAGTTTCGCCTTGATAAGCGTTGACCAAACGCTTGCAAGAAGGATGAATTAGAGCAAAAGATGTGTCACTGTAAAGGTGAATTAAGTCGAGAACTTCAGGTTCCAGTCCAAAGCGCATAGACGATGAACTTCTGATGTCTTTCAGACACACAAAGCATCCGAGCGACAACGGCATTGTCTCGAGTTCCTGTCTGGAACCCAAAAGATCAATCTCATGGGTCACTCACTCTCAAATGAACGTCACCGTCTGCGAGTGCCGTCGAATCATTCGAAGCGACTCTTCAATCTTTTCAAGCTCATGGTCTACGAGGGGATCTGGGAGTTTGTGAAGATCAAAGGCTGACGAAAAGAGATGATACGCAAGGGATTTCCGCTCCAAGGTCGTATGAGGCCTAATTTGTGAGCACGCTGAGAAGGAGAATTACAACAGAAACAATGGTGAAAGATTGCGGATCAGCCCTAGACACTGGAACAGACTATGAGTCAACTGTTGGAGCGCATTTGCAATTCCAAAAAATCCGTTTTTCAACGAAGTCAATCGTGACATCAATTGGACAATATTCGCCTGATCATCCTCGTCTATTTGAACGATGTCAGGCTGTTCGAATTTCGAAATATTCAAAAGAAACTTTGCAAACTTTCCGAATGGACTTTCGAACTCGGAATGCTGATTCATTATTTTCAAAAACGATTCATCTACCGGTCCATGAAAGTGACTACGGAGATGCCCGTGCGTTCGAGTTCTGCCGATAAAAATGCTCTTTGAACAGAGTGGTTGCAGTATATCAGTGCAGATTCGAGAGGAAAGATCCTTGAGAGCCTGTCTCAGATTGTTCATGCACTGAATCTGCCTTAGATTTCCAACGGAGCACAGACAAACTCTTTGTTGAGGACCATGCCAATGAGGACATCTTCGAATCCACTTATCCATTCTCTCATGACAATTGCAAACTTGTTCGTAAATATCCAAAAATTCGGAGAGGGCTATTTGCAAGCTGACATGATCCCATGGAATCGCGAAACTCTGTTGATTTTCTTGGAGAGTGAATGGGGTTGGCATTTAGCAATTACCAATATGCACACTTGAAGTGGACGTTACTGGGACGGGACTCGCCACCAAAACATTAAGAACGTTAACCACACGGGACAAGTCAAAGAGATGGGATGCCAACCTTGGATTGTATCTGTCAGCTTATGGTTAGATTTTCTGATTGAGAAAACGTACAAAACAAGTCGTCTTCTGTGCTTTGCACGGAAACGGAAACTCTCTTTGACTCGATGCTCTCATGATCGGCAGCGGGAAGACGCAAGGCAACTTCGTTTGAGAAATCTCATATGACCTTTGCGTACAAGAAGTAGAGCAAGCAGCTATGGACGTCAATCTTGTGCTAACGCGCGACTTCATCAGAGAGCTTTGCAGCCTGAGGCTTGCGCTGGGCTGCATCCTAGATCTCGTAAGATATGAATCAAGAATTAAGAAGCCAAGAAGTTGAAACAGACAAAACATGCTCACAAGAGGGAGCGCCGAAACGGGAGCTGTTGACTGCTTGTCAAACATAGGGTCCAAGAATTTGATCCATGCCTAACAAATGATCGCTGACTTCTGTTACAGAGAATTGTCAAAATCAATGCCGTCTACTATTTAAAGCAGCTGATCGGAAGTGGCTTTGCATCAAACCTTTTCAATGCAGCATACCTCAGATAGGTATGAAGGTCCAAAAGTCGATCCACAGCGCTCTTCACAATCTCTTGAAGATGGCGATGCCTTCTCATCTCCTTTGTTGGAGTTCCATCGAAAATCGCATTGCTTGCTTGAAGTTGAGA
>JAIYDP010000482.1 GCA_027487435.1 Verrucomicrobiaceae bacterium
CGGAGGGGGGGGAGGGGGGGGCACGGAATGACGCCGCACGCCCGGAACCTCTTGCGAACGCCCAACGGCGCGTGCGAAGGCGCGGAGGGGGTGTGTTGAAGGTACGTATGGGGCAGAGGAAACCCTGTCAGCCTTCCACACGGGGGGGGGGGCGAACAGAGGGCGCGGCGACATCGCCGCCACTTCGTGGCGCGCCGATGCGGGATGGGGGCCGGACTCGCGAAGCATCGCGCTGTCGTTGCGCAGCCCCACTGAGAGCCCCACGGCCAGCCGGGCGGGTGGCTGGACGAGGGGAGGGGGGCAATGGCGGCGCTGTGAAGTCGACTTTAGTACGCTATCCCTGCAACTGGCGAAGGGTGGAGAGCGTAATTTTAGCCGTGACTCACGTCTCGGCTAAAATTAAAAGTCGTGACGTCTTTTAAAGCGTCGCTTCATTTCGGAATGCAGCCGCCGACGATCATGGAAGCTGCCGCCCACGGGGAGACTGCGCTGGTGAAGCAGCTCATCCGAGCTGGGCAGCCAGTGAACGCGAGGGATCAGGTGGGGGAAAAGTGGCCTCCAGAACTCACTGCGGGAGTCGAAATGGACGCCCCTCCACTTCGCGTCGTCCAACGGCCACATTGACGTCGTGCGCATTCTCCTTCAGAACGGAGCGGACGTGCATGCGGGGACGAAGGACAACAATTGGACTCCTCTGCATGAAGCCAAGACGGCTGACGTTGTCGAGGCGCTGGTCGCGCGAGGCGCCAAAATCAACTTGCAGGACGCCGTGCGGCCACCAACCCCCCCCCCCTGCTGATGCCGTCAGTGGGGCCAAACTCCCCTCCACATCGCCGCGAAGAAAGGCTTCACCGACGTCGTCATTGCGCTCCTCCTCCACGGCGCGAGCGTGCAGGTCGTCGACAAAATGAACCGCGCCCCCCTCCACATCGCCGCGTGGAACGGCCGCCTAGAGGCCGCCCGCGCCCTCCTCAAATTTGGCGCCTCAGTGGACCTCAAAGACGACGTTGGCGGTCATGAGCGCACCCCTCACGTCCGCAGGAGGGCCGCACGGCGCTGGAGAGCGCGCGCGTGCAAGGCCATGCGGAGGTCGCCGACGCCATCGCGACGTTCGACCCCGCGACGGCCACCATCCCGCGCCCCCCCCCGCGCGACGGTGTTTCGTCCGAAAAGGGCGCCGCAGCGTCGATTCGACGCGAGCCCCGCGCCGCTGGTGGCCGGTCCCCGAGGTGGGGGGGGGGGGGGAGTCCTAACCGAGCGCAGGGCGGATGTTGCTGCAGTCCGCGAACGAAAATAGCAGAATACATGTAGGTTCCTTTTAATTTAACGTTTGTACATCCCCCCTCGCTTTGGTCGAAAACAACACCCCCTCCCGAAATGGCATCGCCGTGCTCACAAACGCCGCGTCCGCCGCCACCAATTGGTTGAACGCGACAACAGCGTCCCGCACGGGGTGCCCCACATCGTCAATCCACCACCCGCTCGACGAGCCCAAGACGTTGTCGGCCATGAGGACCCCCCCCCCTCGAAGGAGGCGCCTGCAGCGGCTGAAGTAGTCGCCGTACTGAAGTTTGTCGGCGTCGAGGAAAATGAAGTCGACACTTGCTTCGCCGGGTGAGGCGAGGAGGTCGTCGAGAACTGGCGGATGAGGGGGGGGGGGGAGGGGGGGGGGGGTGGTGGGGGGCGGACGGAGGGGGGGGGGGGGGGGGTGGGGGGGGGGGGTTGCTTTCTGTTGCTTCGCCGCAGAGGAGGGAGACTTTGTTTTGGAGATTAAGTGACTGTGCGTGAGAGCGATGAGGCTGGGACCACTTGGATGTTGTCGTGGGCAATGGCCGCCATGGAGGGGTCCCGCTCGATCGAAATCAACTTGCCGTCGGGCTGGACGGGGCGTGAACTCAAGCGATGATGCAGATTACGGGCAAGCCCTTCGAAATCCAGTATGCGCTGTACCCGACGAATGTCCCGACTTCTATCGCTAGCTTGGGTTTGACAAGAGTGGCTGAAATCTGAAGAAATCGGCCGACATCAGCCGAGATAGAAATATCTCGAAGATGATGTGTTTGCATGCTTGCGCGTATTCGTTCAGACTCAGGAGCTTCAAGATAAGGTCCAAATGAAGCAGACAACTCTCCTTGCCGAACACGTCGTTCAAGTATTGATTCGTTTTGGTCCACCTTTCGTCAGACATCGAAATCGTCATTTTTAAAAGCGAAAAAACACAGAGCATCATTTACTGTTTCCGATCGACACAATCGCATCTCTGAGTGCCTCATACTCTGCCATGTCGTTGTAGATCTGCGCAGAAATTCGAACCCACAGGTACCCCTTCCCGCTGAGGACCGGAACTGTTATCTTGTAGTCGTCCAGCAGCTGCTTCATCACCGCCTCGCTTCGTGTCGTGTCCATCATGAACGGAGGAGCGGGACAGTCTGTCAATGGAGTCCGGATGAGGCACATGCAGCCAGGACGCATGTCCTCCGGACCGACAAACTCCGTCGCCCACGCATCTGCCACTTTCAGCTTGTGGGCGGCTCAAGTCACCCTTCAGCAGGGCTGCGGCTCGCGCGAGGAGGCTGCGATTGTGTTCGAAAACGTTTTCAAGCGATTTGAAATAATCCAAGCCGTTCAGCGCAATCGCCATCGCACAATGGTCTCTTGTCCCTTGGTACCAAAACCTTCGCCATCATCCCCCCATCCCCCAGGCCAGGCGGCGGCGACCCTTCCCACCCCCCCCCTCCCCTCGATGAGTGAGCTGGCTGACCTAATGAACACGTCGGGGTCGTCGTAATCCCAAGACGTGACGCCGGGATACATTTTGTCCTAAACAGTTATGCCCCCCCCCCTCCCCCCTGTTGCCGACCCTCCACTTCCTGTCGAACCAGAGGACGGCAGAACCTTTCGGCGCGAAGAGCCACTTGTGCGCGTTGGTCGTGTAGAAATCTGCGCCAATGGCGGGGACGCTGGACACATAAGGAATAAACGACCCGAGAAACTTGAGCCCCTCAATCTGCCCCGCGGCATGCGCGCCGTCGACCATAACAGCGACCCCCCTCTCCTTAAACACTTTCGTCAACTGTACAATGAGCCCTTTCCCCCCCCGGGGGGGAGGGGCACCTCTTCGACAGGCAGCAGCAGCGCCGTGGCGGAGGTGATGTGGTCGATGATGGCGAGCTTGACGTGCGGGTTGCCGTCAAGGACTTGTCCCACCTGGTGGAAAGAGGGAGTGACTTGGGGGTTGAGGGGAGGGGCTACAGCGGAGAGGAGGGCGGCGGACGAGGGGATGGGGATGGGGACGGCGACGGCGACGGGGAGGGTGCCGAAGAGCTCATTGTGGCGCTTGATTGCGTTTATGACGGCGCCATAGGCCAGGTTGAGGTACAAGATGCCATCGCCCTGAGAGGGCTTAGTGGGGAGAGGGGGGGGGACTTTGTTGAGGGGGGCGGAGTGGAGGACAGCAGAGACTGCAGCGGTTGCGTTCACGACTGGGACGACGTCAAGTGGGTCCGCTGCGATGAAGTGGGCGATGGCTGCGCAGCTCTCCCTTGCGCGGAGAGGCTGTTGAGAAATGAGACCAAATGCGGAGGCATCAGCGCACCGCCTCGTGCCTGAACCAGCGGTCGGGGCACGTTTCGCAGTGCTTGTAGCACTCAACGAGGCTTTGAAATACAGACGACGGAACCGCTGCGGCATTACGCTTCAAGAGTGGAAGGAAACCCCCATAGGATCCATGGTTCAAATGCGCGTGGCCTTGCTGAAGCAGAAAATCTCCGCGACGCATAGCGTGCTCTAAATTCCATCTAAATTCGCGCATTTACTGGTTAAATTGCCCAATTCTAGTCAAAAGTACAACTCACTTTGCAGTCGCTCTGTTTCTGAACCGCTCCCTCGCACCCAACGACTTCCCCGCACCCTCCTCAGCCACAGGAGCCTCCGCAGGCTGCTGCGCCTGCGACGCAAACCCGCCGTAAATCGCCTCAGGGATCGGCTTCTCCGCCAACTCCATCGGCGCTGCCTCCGGCTCGTCCAGCGACACCTCGTCCGGATTGACCCTCGACGACGCCTTCACACCCTCCCCGTCCGCCTCCAGCAGCGCCCTGCCACCGTCAGCGTCCTGCCTCCCCCGCACAAACATTTGGTCGCCAACCCGCGCCTTTTTCAACGCCGGCTCGGCCTCGACTTCTGCGCGCGTCACCTC
>JAIYDP010000322.1 GCA_027487435.1 Verrucomicrobiaceae bacterium
AAATACGCATTGCTATCACCGAAATACGCATTGCTATCACCGAAATACGCATTGCTATCACCGAAATACGCATTGCAATCACTAAATAACAGATTTGTATTGTCTAACGTGCGTAATCTGTCATCAATGGCGAGTCATTTATGAACGAAGCAGCAATTTCAATGAAATCCTTGGCCAATGCGTTGGGTTATCCGGTTCGATGGAAGGCATTGCGCGAACTGGCGACAGGGGAACCGTTGCTGACGGTCGAGCTTTCCGAGCGGATTGGCGTGGCGGCGAATACGTTGTCGCGGCACATGAAAATTTTACTCGTGAACGGGTTGGTATCGCAGAACCGTGCGGGGCAATACACCATCCCGATGGCGCGGATTGTTTCTAAGGAGGAGCGTGTGGTGGACTACGGCACCTGTTTGCTGCGGCTGGGTGGGGATACGATACCGTGAGGGCATGTTGACAGATGGATCACTTCTCTAGGATTTCCTTTGCGAACGGGTCTCCCTCTTCAGCGAGTTCCTTGAGGTAGCCGAGGGAAAGCTGGCGGACGGATTCCTCGGGGTGATGCCGTCCGGCTTCGGCGACTTTCGGCGTGAGGAAGCGGGAGAGCATAAAGGCGGCTTCCTCCGCGCTGGTGGTGGAAATAGCATCCTTGCATTGAGTGCGGGCGAAAAAAAGCCCGCCGTCCTTGTGGGACGGCGGGTGGGTAAGGGCTGATGCCGGCTGAAGCCGGCGCTCCATTTACTTGCCAGCGCGTTTGGCTTCTTCGCGGGCTTTGGCTTTGGCGATAACTTCGTCGGAGACGTTTTTCGGGCAGGGAGCGTAGTGGCTGAACTCCATGGAGAATTGACCACGTCCCGATGTCATGGTGCGGAGGTCACCGATGTAGCCAAACATCGCGGACAGCGGGGCTTCGGCTTTGACGCGGATGCCACCAGGAGTTGGCTCTTGCCCTTGGATCATGCCGCGGCGGCGGTTGAGGTCGCCGATGACGTCACCAACTTTGTCTTCTGGCGCGAAGACATCGAGTTTCATCATGGGCTCAAGGATTTGTGGGCCGCACTTCGGCATGGTCTGACGATAGGCCGCTTTGGCTGCGATTTCGAAAGCAATGTTGCTGGAGTCCACGGCGTGGAAACCACCTTCGTTCAGGGTAACTTTGAAGTCGAGGCAAGGGTAACCAGCAAGTGGGCCTTTATCGACGGAAGTTTTGAAGCCTTTGTCGACCGCAGGAATGAACTCTTTCGGGATGCTGCCGCCGACAACTTTGGATTCAAAGATGAAGCCAGAGCCCGGTTCGCCTGGCTCGATGGTGTAATCGATCTTCGCAAACTGACCAGAACCACCGGATTGCTTCTTGTGGGTGTAGCTGTCGGTGACGGGCTTGGTGATGGTTTCGCGATAGGCGACCTGTGGGGCACCGACGGTGACCTCGACCTTGTGCGTGCGCTTAAGAATATCGATCTTGATGTCGAGGTGAAGCTCGCCCATGCCTTTGAGAATCATCTCGTTGGTTTCCTCGTCAGTTTCAACGCGGAATGACGGATCCTCTTGGATCATCTTGCCGATGGCGTTCGCGAGTTTTTCAGCGTTGGCTTTGTCTTTGGCAGCTACGGCGATGGAAATGACGGGGTCAGGGAAGACCATCGGTTCTAAGGTAGCAGGGAATTTCTCATCGCAGAGGGTGTGACCGGTTTGGACGTTTTTGAGACCAACGATCGCGACGATGTCGCCGGCTTGTGCCATATCGATTTCGTTGCGGTCGTCGGCGTGCATCTCGACCATACGCGATACGCGCTCGGTTTTGCCAGTGAAGGAGTTGAGGATGACATCGCCTTTCTTGATAGTTCCCGAGTAGATCCGAGTGAAGGTGAGGGCACCGAATTTGTCATCCATGATCTTGAATGCCAAAGCGCGGAGTGGTTTGGTGGGGTCAGATTCCGCAAAGAGTCCGGTTTCGTTGCCTTCGGCATCGACTTCAGGAAGAGGTTTGACTTCGAGAGGTGAGGGGAGGTAATCCACCACGGCATCGAGGACGAGTTGGAGGCCTTTGTTTTTGAAAGAAGATCCGCAATAGGCGGGGAAGAAAGCGAGATCGACAGTGCCTTTGCGGATGCAGCGTTTCAGAGTGTCCATGTCAGGCTCAATGCCTTCGAGGTATTTCTCCATGACTTCATCATCCTGCTCGACTGCGGTCTCGATGAGAGCGGCGCGGTATTCTTGAGCTTTATCGAGCATGTCAGCGGGGACATCGACGATTTTGAAATTTTCTGGCTGACCAGATTCGTCCCAGATGTGGGCTTTCATGGTAAGGAGATCGACGACACCGACGAAGTCACTTTCGATCCCGATAGGAAGAACCATAACGAGAGGGACGGCACCAAGGATGTTTTTGACCTGAGCAATCACGCGGTAGAAGTCGGCACCAATACGGTCGAGCTTATTGACGTAAATGACGCGTGAAACTTTCGAGTCGTTCGCGTAGCGCCAGTTGGTTTCGGATTGAGGTTCTACACCGCCGGAGCCGCAGAATACACCGACGCCGCCGTCGAGAACTTTGAGGGAGCGATAGACCTCAATGGTGAAATCGACGTGGCCTGGGGTATCGATCACGTTAAACTGGTGACCTTTCCAGAAACAGGTAGTCGCGGCGGATTGGATGGTAATGCCGCGTTCTGCTTCTTGTTCCATGAAGTCCATGGTAGAAGCACCGTCGTGAACCTCTCCGATTTTGTGGATTTTGCCAGTGAGTTTAAGAATACGTTCGGTAGTCGTGGTTTTGCCGGCGTCCACGTGGGCGAAAATGCCGATGTTACGATATTTGCTGAGGTCCTTCATAGTGTGTTCGGGAATGAGGTCAATGATTCGAGTTTGCAAGGCGCAGAGGCGTTGCAAACGGATGTTCAGCGTACTTTGAGAGAATGTTCAACTGAAATTCGTGGGAATTTTTTTCTACCAGAAAAGTCTGTTGCGATTTGCGAAACTGTGTAAAGTGCCCGCGCCTCACCTCCAAGGGGGGGAAGAGCACCCGATTCTATCATAAAACGCATGAAAAGCTTCCGTCATATTCCGATCCGCACCCTGTCTGGCGAAGAACTCAAATCCTTGAGTGATACCATGAAACTCTCGTTATCCCGAGAAGACATGGAGATAGTGCAAGGGATTTATCGTGAATGGGATCGTGAACCGACGGATGTGGAGATGGAAGTGATTGCCCAAACATGGAGCGAGCATTGCAAGCATCGGATTTTTGCAGCGACGATCCAACACGAAAGTGAGCGCGGCAGCGAGAAGGTGGATTCACTTTTCAAAACCTACATCAAAAAACCCAGCGAGCGGATTATGGAATCCAAGCCAGGGTTTGTGTTGAGTTGCTTTCATGACAATGCAGGTTTCATCAAGCTCGATGACGAGCAGGCCATCTGCTTGAAAGTAGAAACCCACAATCACCCCAGTGCGATCGAGCCGTACGCTGGAGCAAATACCGGCATTGGCGGCGTGGTGAGGGATATTTTAGGCGCAGGTCTAGGAGCAAAGCCGGTGGCAAACTTGGATGTTTTTTGCTTTGGCGCGCCCGACACGGATGCGGCATCGATCAAAGGAAAAGACGTCATTCATCCGCTGGGCATCATGCGTGGTGTGGTGCGTGGCGTGCGTGATTATGGCAATCGCATGGGAATTCCCACGGTGAGTGGAGCCATTCAGTTTGATCCTACCTACATTTACAATCCGTTAGTGTTTGCCGGGACGGCGGGCGTGATTCCACAGCGATACATCGACAAGGCGATGCGGCCTGGATTAAAAATCGTTGTCATTGGCGGGCGTACCGGACGCGATGGATTGAAAGGTGCGACATTTTCCTCGGCTTCGCTGACGGGAGATAGCCACGTCGAAGATCAAAGTGCTGTGCAGATCGGCAATCCGATCGAAGAGAAAAAAGCGGCGGATTTTATCTTAGCGGCGCGAGATTTGGATTTGATCGAGTTCATTACCGACTGCGGAGCCGGTGGGTTTAGCTCGGCGGCAGGGGAGATGTTGAGCGAAACTGGAGGAGAGTTGTTTCTCGACAACGCGCCGTTGAAGGAAGAAGGCATGGTTAGTTGGCAGGTGTTTATTTCAGAAAGCCAAGAGCGCATGGTTTTGGCCGTTCAAGAATCGAGCTTGCCGAAATTACAGGAATTGGCGGATATGTTTCAGACGGAATTGACGATCCTTGGTCACTCAGATGATACGGGAATCCTAAAGATTTGGCATCACGGTGAGTTAGTTTGTGAATTGGACAACTCGAAACTCCATGATGCGCCGGTGCGGCAATTGCAATCGAGATTCTATAAGGCGAAACATTTTTCCCGTCTTGCGAAAGAGGAGGAGGACTGCGCTGGATCGCTGAAGGCGATTCTTGCTGATTTTGCGATTTGCTCGCGTGAGCCGATCATTCGAGAATACGATCATAAGGTGCAAGGAAATACGCTACTCGAGCCGTTAGCAGGAGCGAGTGGCGATGGACCGCAAGATGGTTCGGTGATTGCCGTTGCTGGATCGAAGAAATGCATGGCCATCGGACTTTCCTTGTTGCCCGAGTGGGGAAAGACAGACCCGCGTGCGATGGGAAGAGCGAGCATGGATGAAACGATGCGTTCGCTGACGCTCGTTGGCGCGGATCCAGATCAAATTGGTTTGTTGGATAACTTTTGCATGGGCAATCCGAATGATCCCGATGAATTGGGCCGCCTTGTCGAGTGCGTGAAAGGCATCGCGGAGGCTGCCGAAGAATTTCATGCTCCTTTCATTTCCGGAAAAGACTCGTTTTACAATTACTACGAAACAGAAGATGGACCGATCAATATTCCGGTCACTTTCCTTTGCAGCGGCATCGGAGTAGTAGAAGAAAATTCCCATGTCACAGGCTCATCGTTACGGCGTGCGGACTCGGTATTGTGCCTGATTGGAAAGACCGAAAATGCCTTAGGCGGATCGGTCTATGCGCGTCATGCAGGATTGAGTGGGCACGAAGTACCACAAACGGATTGCGCTGCAAATCTGGAAATGTATCGGGCATTTCACCAAGCTCGAAAAGCGGGACATATACTTTCGGCTCACGACGTTTCTGAAGGAGGGCTTGCCGTCGCTGTTGCGGAAATGAGTTTTTCTGGCAAGGCAGGTATAGAAATTGACCTTGCGAATGTATCTGACGACCTTGCTGCGGTCGGCCTGTTTAGTGAATCGACGGGAAGAATTGTGATAGAGGCCTCGATGGATGCTCTGGAGGCTTTGCAAGCTGCTTTTGTGGGCCACGCGTTTGCGGTGATTGGTCGAAGCAGTGCCGATCATCGAGATTTCGTTGTCTCGAGAGCGGGGCATCCGGTGTTTCGTGAATCCATCGCTAGCTTGAAGTCGCTCTGGAAGCAACGACTGGCGGCGTTTTATTGATTTTTTTGAGTCTGTTGAGCGATTGTTGAGCGATTGGAATTGCAATTGCTTACAAAGCCGCTACGGCTTCTTCGCCAATTCTGAATTGGCGAAAGAGCATGCGTCTCGCAAGAGACGCAGGTAGGAACTTGATCTTGATTTTCAATCCCATCATGACAACAAAGTTTTTAAAACAACCCAAAAAATTGGCTTTCTTTTGCCATCGAAGAGACTCTAGCGACTTCGCAAAGTTTATGAATCAAATTGGATTTTTTTCCGGAAAATCAGTGATTTTTGCTTTCGGCGCGTTATTTTTTCTGCTCTTTTGTAGCGTTATCCATGCACAAACTGCTGCTACAATTCAGTTGTCGAATTTGTGGCAACAATTCGATGGTAAAGAGAAGCAAGTAACGGCAACAACCATTCCCGCAGGACTGCGGGTCAGCATAACTTACTCCGAAAAAGCGACTTATCCTGCGTCTGAATCTGCGACCTTGCGCATCAATGCGGGCGCTTACATTGTGAGAGCCAGAATCGTAGAACCCGGCTTCACTGGCGAGTTACTGAGGGACTTTACGATTGCGAAAATCAATCAGGGCAGCTTGAATATCAGCCGGCCTAGCGCTAGGAAGCTGGGTGCTGCACCATTTCAAATCACGGCTGCTTCAAGTATCGGACTACCCATTTCTCGATGGGAAAGTAGCGATCCCTCCGTCGCGACAGTTAGCAGCAGTGGCGTTGTGACAATCGTCGGAGCTGGGCAAACATGCTTGGTTGCGATTCAAGATGGGAATGTGAATTATCATTCGAGACGCGAAGGAGTTCCCTTAGAAGTTTCTTTATCAGATGCGCCGCAGCCGGAACAAAAAAAGGATTTGGTATTTCATGGATTAGCCCACCAAGTCAATCTTGCTGATTTGCCATCAGGCCAAGCTTCTTTTGTCTCTTACAGAAATATGAACCAGGCTGTGTCACCATCTACCCCTCAGGTGATTTTTCAAAATGGTCCTGATGTTCTTGATATGAGCTACCCGAGCTTAGGGTTTTCTGCCACAGCGACATGGGGTTTGGGGAAATACTTGGAATTTGCCGGCACGGCTCGCCAGTTGCATTCTTGTGATGTCACCTTAGTCAACTGGGCTCGCTATGAGACAACTTCGGCCTCGTGGTTAGCGGCGAATCCTCAGCTCGTTGTTGCTCCAAAACCTGGGGTTTCGATTCCCGGTGATAGTGGAGGTTTCTATCATCCTATCACATTATCATTCTACGAGTATGGGGTGAGTGGCACCACGGAATCGTTTCGTTTGCTGCTGTCGAAGACCGTCAATGGTTTTATCCCATGGCGTCCCATGCGCCTCGCTAATGGCTCGAATTACCCTGACAATGGCTATGCGTTTCGCGTGCCTTTTGAGTTCCCTGAAGGTTTGATTCTTCCAGAATTCTTGATCATTGCCGTGAGCTTCAATACGCAAAATAGCGGTGTCAAACCGATCGGCACCGCTGGGCCCTACAATATGCTGAATGTGCCTCAAATCCCGGCCAGTTACACGCCAAAAATAGGCACCAGTCTTTTCGAACCCTATGTCTTTGATTTTGCCGACTGGATGTGGACAGGTTACAGCGGGAATGAAGGACCAATGCTTCGTGTCCGCGCAACAACTGCAGCAGCGACACAAACGCCACCTGTCAATGCTGGAACTTATGAGGTAAAGACGTTTTCGGCTGCTTTTCCAGGGCAATCCGCCAGCACTTCAACGTGGATCATCGACAAAGCGCCGGTGCAGTTCACCTTGACCAACACTCGACATTTCTTCGATGGTTCTGCGAAGGGCGTTACTGTTTCGACCATACCTGCTGGAATTCCTACTGTGACGACCTATTCAGGTCTTTCCTCAGCTCCCAGAAACGTGGGTCGCTATGATGTCGTAGTTCAGGCGAATCACGCGAATTACGGAGGAGTTGCCAGAGACTTCATGACGATCAGTGACACGTTCCGCACATGGAAAGATGTCGCATTCGCCGACTCGGGACTTGCAGAGACCGAAAAAGCGGATGATGCAGACCCTGATGGCGACGGAGTAAACAACTTAATGGCATACGCCGCGAACTTTAAGCCGACTGGCGGAAATGCTTCTTCTGTTGCGAAAATGGAACAACATGAGGAGACACTTACGTTTACCTATCGTTCGAATGCCCTCGCTGGTGATGTGGTCTATGCTGTGGAGGTTTCCGATGATTTAACGGATGCGAAGAGTTGGAAAACGGTGGTTCCTAAAGAGGTTTCTGTAATTTCTGATGATGGTAAAACTCGTGTCAATGAAGTCAAAATCGAAAAACCTAAGGAAAACAAACAATTGTTCATGCGCCTGAAAGTCGAGCGCACAGCGGAGTCTAGCATTCGGTAGATTTTGCGAATCGTCCGCCCGATGCTTGTTGGCAGCATCGGGATCGGCAACAAGTTTGATCCAATTACGACACGGCTTTTGCTGCCGCAAAAAACGCAGCCGCGGCAGAATTTCGATTCGGATCCTCTAATGCCACGGGTTTACCGGTGTCTCCTCCTTCGCGAATAGGCGGAAGAATCGGGATTTGTGCAAGAAGAGGAACGCCGAGGCGTGTCGCTTCTTTGACTCCGCCGTCTTTGCCAAAGAGATGATAGCGTTTGCCTTGGTCACACTCAAACCATGACATGTTTTCGATCAAGCCAAGGATTGGCACGTTGACCTTGGAAAACATGCTCACTGCCTTACGTGCATCGATGAGCGCGACTTCTTGCGGGGTTGTGACAATCACGGCACCTTTTAAGGCGACAGTTTGGACGATGGTCAATTGGATGTCGCCCGTGCCTGGAGGGAGGTCGAGAATCAGGTAGTCCAATTCGCCCCAAGCGACTTGGCGTAGAAATTGTTGAGTGTAGCGGGTGGCAAGAGGCCCACGAACAATGACCGGAGAACTGTCATCTAACAGAAAGCCCATCGACATGAGCTTTAGTCCATGCGCTTCGATGGGGATAATGTTATCGTGCTCATCCGCCATAGGTTTTTCCGTAGCGCCGAACATCATGGCGATGGATGGGCCGTAGAGATCGCAATCGCAGAGACCTACACGGTGACCTTGCCTTGCGAGAGCAACGGCGAGATTGCTACTGACCGTGGACTTGCCTACGCCGCCTTTGCCAGATGCGACGGCGATGATGGATTTGACTCCAGGAATGGATGACGCTCCCGACTGTGTGGGCGCGGCTTGAGCGACAGGATCTTTGACATCAATTTCAACACGGACATTTTCCACGTTCGGAACTTCCTTCAGAACTTCATGGCAGTCGTGAAAGATTTTTTCGGGAATGGCAGGATCGCGGGTCTGTATTTCTAAGCGGACATGGAGGGATGTTCCTTCCCAACTGATTTCTTTGACGAGTCCAAAGGAGACGATGTCGCGAGAGTAACCGGGGTAGCGCACTTGCCGCAGCACATCGCGGATGAGGTCTTGAGTCATTTCGCAGCAATCAACACCTCATTGCAGATGTATGCAAGGTTTTTCGAACAGAAAACCAAAGCTGTATGTGTTAGGCTTTGGTTTTCTCTTCGAGGTAACGTCCTACCCAGCCGATGTCGTAGGTGCCGTTGACAAAGTCCGGGTGATTGAGGATTTCCAATTGGAAGGGAATCGTGGTTTTGATGCCGCGAATCATGAATTCTGCCAGAGCGCGTCGCATGCGGGCGATGGCAATTTCCCGCGTAGCACCTGTGACGATGAGCTTGGCAATCATGCTATCGTAGTGAGGCGGTACGGTGTATCCCGAATAAACGTGAGTGTCCACGCGCACTCCTTTGCCGCCGGGTGCATACCAAAGGTCGATGCGACCTGGGCTAGGGGCAAAATTGTTGTAAGGATCTTCCGCATTGATGCGGCACTCGATGGAGTGCCCGCGCGGTGTCGCCTCGAGAACATGCTCAGAAAGAGGCATTCCTGCGGCAACGCGGATTTGTTCTTTGATCAGTTCGCATCCCATGACTTCCTCGGTTACGGGGTGCTCTACTTGGATGCGGGTGTTCATTTCCATGAAATAGAAATTTTCTCCTTTTTCATCGACGAGGTATTCGATGGTCCCTGCATTTTCATAGCCAATCGCTTTGATAAGTCGGACGCTGGCATCGCCCATGCGTTGGCGAAGATCGTCTGAGAGTAGAGGGGAGGGGCATTCTTCGATAATCTTTTGATTGCGGCGCTGCATGGAGCAGTCGCGCTCATTGAGGTGAATGTAATTGCCGTGAGTGTCAGCAATCACCTGAAATTCAATGTGGTGGGGATTGATGACAAGTTTTTCGAGGTAGCACTCACCATTACCAAAGCAGGCCATGGCCTCATTTGCGGCAGCAGCAAAGAGCGAATGGAATTCGTCCTCGTGAAAGCAGGGACGCATGCCACGACCACCACCGCCAGCGGTGGCTTTGATCATTACGGGGAAGCCGATTTCACGTGCTTTGGCGAGCGCGAGATCGGGATCGATGATGATTTCTGATCCAGGAGTGATGGGCACTCCATTGGCAATGGCATTGGCGCGAGCAGTGGCTTTATCGCCCATCATCGAAATAACTTTGGCCGAGGGGCCGATGAATTTGATGCCAGAAGATGTGCAGATTTCGGCGAATCGAGCATTTTCCGAAAGGAAACCGTAGCCTGGATGGATGGCATCTGCTCCGGTGATTTCACAAGCTGCGATGATGCGATCGGGCTTCAGATAGCTGTCTTTGGACGCGGCTTTGCCGATACAAACGGCGTGATCTGCGAGCTGGACGTGCATTGAGTCAACATCGGCCTCAGAATAGACGGCAACGGACTCCACATCAAGCTCACGGCAAGCACGGATGATGCGTAGGGCGATTTCCCCACGATTGGCGACGAGAACTCGTTTGAACATGATGGTGCGAATTAGGAAATACGGAGCAAGACATCGCCGAATTGGACGGGATTTGCATCCTCCGCAACAATCGCGGTGACGACCCCAGATTTCTCCGCTTTGATTTCATTCATCACCTTCATGGCCTCGATGATACAAATGGTTTGGCCAACGCTGATCGCATCACCTACTTTGACGAAGGGTTGTGCGTCTGGAGCTGGTTTGCAATAATAGGTTCCGACCATCGGAGAGGTGATCTCACTACCTGTTGGCACAACGGCGGCAGGTGCGGGAGTCGCTGCGGCTGGGGCCGATGCAGCCGCAGGAGCAGCATACACGGGGGCGCTGGCAAAAGTGCTACGGAGCGCCTCCAGATCTGCGCCCTTCTTTAAGCGGAGATGCACGCCTTCTGGAGTGGTTAGGTCAAAATAAGATAGTTCATGCTCTTGCATGAGTTCGATGATTTTGCGAATTTGGTCGATTTCCACGGTAGGTGTATCTGGTTGAATTCAGGAATGATTCCAGAGTGTGCACTGGAACAAGGCAATCGTGTGAGATTCCGACGTTGAGGTCAAGTGAAAGATGGTTAGCGAGTCATAAGGAAGGGTTTATTTCCAAGATACTTCAAGTTCGAGGACTTTCTGATTGCGGTCTTCATACTTGATGTGTCCCTGGGCGACGCCGTATTCGTAAACCATTTTGGTGACTTTTACATCATAGCAGCAATATTCCGCGATTTTCAGCAGGAGTTCATGATTGCCACTACGTTTGTACTCGGCCCACCATTTGAGCGCGAGAATGCCATCGGCGGTTTTCCCAACGCCTAAGGTCGCGGAGGCGATGGAATCGAGCTTCAATCGATGGCCAAGGCGTTGCTCCACGTCCACGAGCATGTCAAAGTTGCGGGTTTGTTCGAGGATGTCGAAAACGGTGTAGCTTTGGAGAACACCATAATCGAAGTTGATATGGTTGTAGCCGACGACGAGATCAGCGCGGGTAAGCTCTTGCACCAATTCTTGCATCTCACTTTCTTGATAGATGCGGTAACTCGCATTTGCCGTGGAGTAGGTGACGGCAACAGACACGCCCATTTTGTGTTTTTGAGTAAAACCACCCACTTCGCCGAAGCTGCGCTGGGTTTCTAGGTCGAAATAAACGATGTTTGGCATGTGGGCGAAGCGTAGCGGTGGAGCGTGGATTCGTCACGATGAAAATGGAGATGTTCCGCAGAAGTGCTGAAATGGAATTCCATACCAGTTTTTCAAAGGCATCTCCGCTACGAGAACTCCCCAACCTAGTATGATGTGGCGGTGGTCATAGCTTATGCCGTCAGACATGGTAGCTCGAATTGTGGCAAAGTGACGGAAATGTTACAAATCACCATTCGCCTTCCCAACCGCATATCTTCACGTTTTCCATGAAACTTGGCTTGCTTCGTGCTTCTCCAAGCTCGACTTACCGATCGCCGAATTCTGGCTGAATGCCCCGCACATTCCCTATCTCTCCATACTCATCAATCCCCACATCAACGATGAAAACCGCGCAAACCATTACCATCGTCTGCGACCTCAAAGGCGAGATCGTCAGCAGCAATGGCCGCAACCTCGATGAACGGGAAAAACTCATCAAATTGCCCCTGGTCACCTTTCGCGGAAAAAAACACTCCCCATTCGATCCATTCCATAGCCCCGCCACGCGGAACCTCCCCAAACGACGCTCGATCCCAGCCCCGCCACGCGGCACCTCCCCAAACGACGCTCGATCACAGCCCCGCCACGCGGCACCTCCCTAAACGACGCTCGATCCCAGCCCCGCCACGCGGCACCTCCCCAAACGACACCCGATCACAGCCCCGCCACGCGGCACCTCCCCAAACGACGCTCGATCACAGCCCCGCCACGCGGCACCTCTCCAAACGACGCTCGATCCCAGCCCCGCCACGTAAAACCTCCCCAAACGACGCTCGATCATAGCCCCGCCACGCAAAATCCTCCCGAAAAAATCAAATTTCCTGCCTTACTTCAAAAAAACCATTGAAAAATCAACGAAAAAATAAACACCACCATGGCACGCAATCCATTACCAAAACAACTTGACCGCCTCTTCGCCCTCACCGCCGACATGATCGCCGGCGCCACCACCCACGGCCCAACCGTCGGAATCGTCCAAAACACCGCCGCTGTCCTCACCACCGCCCTTGCCGGTGCCCGCGCAGCCGAGGCAGAATTCCAGACCGCCCGAGCGGAAAAAAGCACAGCCACCGAGCAGCAAAACTCAGCCGACACCAATACCAAAACCTTCATCGCCACCGCCAAAGGCGTGCTCAGCCCCCGTCTCGGCAAAACTTGGAATACTGCATGGACGCAAGTTGGCTTCGTCAACAACAGCTTAGAAATCCCCACCAGCCTCGAAGAACGCCACGAGATGCTCGCCATCCTACAAAGCTACCTCGCCGACCATCCCGATCACGAAAACGCCCCGCTCGACATCACCGCCGCCGCCGCCAGCACCCTCTACGCCGCCAGCACCCTCGCCCGCAAGGCCGTCAACGATGCCCTAACAAACCTCTCCGCCGCCCGCATCGCCCGCGAAAGCGTCGTGAATACCCTACGCACCCGCATGCGCGGCCTCATCGGAGAACTCGACACCCTCCTCCCCGACGACGATCCCCGCTGGTATATCTTCGGCCTCAACGCCCCCGCCGATCCCGAAACCCCCAGCACCCCTGCTGCCCCCACCCTCACCCCCGGCCTCCCCGGCAGCGGCCTACTTTTCCTCGATTGGCCAGACACCAGCCGCAGCGACCGCTACCGCGTCTGGCAAAAATCCCCCGGCGAAACCGCCTTCCGCCCCGTAGCCACCGTCACCGAGAGCGATGCCACCCTCACCGCCCTCCCCCTCGCCACCCCGCTAGAATTCCAAATCACCGCCCTCAACGAAGCCGGAGAATCCGTCCCCAGCCCCGTAAGCACCATCACCCTCAGCTAAAATCCCACCTCTTCTCTTATCCGTGTAGATCCGTTCCATCCGTGGTAAAAACCCTCTTTCGCCATTCCCGAACCAAAGAAAATTGACCACATATTGCAAGACCATCACGGATAAGATCATACTTTCGCAAGTTCCCAACCATACCCCTCCGCCTTACGAGGGACTCCTTGAAGCTAAACAACTACCAAATCCGCAAATGAAAAAAATCGCAGCCCTCCTCCTATTCGCTCTTTCCGCAACAGCCCTCGCCGCCGAGCCTCCCGCTCTGGAAACTGCGCCGAAAGGCCTCGCCGCCTCCGATTGGTCAAGCATCCGCGCCGCCTACGAAGCTGGACGCCACGCCATCCATCGCCAAGAAAACGGCACCCTCACCGCCCGCAACCCCGGCCAGCAATGGCGCACCGACTTCGATGGCAAAGGTTTCCTCACCACCCCCGATCACGGCCAATGGACATGGGGGCTCGAATTGACCGGCTATGGAGAGCGGACTTTATTGTCCGCCTCTTCCTCCATCACCCAAGAAGGCGGGAAAATCTCCTGCCAGCGGGATGAAAACCTCACCGAGTGGTTTATCAACGACACCCGCGGCCTCGAACAAGGCTGGACGATCCAATCGAAACCCACACCCACCGCCGAAACCCTCACCCTCACCCTAGCCGTCCGTGGCGACCTCGTGGCGAAAGTTTCCGCAGACTCCGCCAGCGTCTCTTTCCAAACCCCATCCGGCACCACCGCCCTCACCTACGGCGGCCTCAAAGCCTGGGACGCCGATGGCAAAAACCTCTCCGTCCGCTTCGAACCCGCCGGAGATACCGCCATCCGCATCGCCGTAGAGGACCAAAACGCCCGCTACCCCATCACCATCGATCCCATCGCCCAGCAGGCGTTCCTTAAAGCAAGCAACAATGGGCCAGCTTCTGACGATCTCTTCGGAGTTTCGGTGGCGGTGTCTGGCGATACGGTCGTAGTCGGGGCTAGCCAGGAAGGCAGTGGCACGACGGGGATCGACAGCACGCCGGACGAAACAGCTTATGGTTCCGGCGCGGCCTACGTCTTCACCCGCAGCGGGACGACTTGGAGCCAGCAAGCGTATCTGAAAGCCAGCAACACCAGAGCGGGTGACGAGTTCGGTCGGTCGGTGGCGGTGTCGGGCGATACGATCGTCGTCGGGGCTTGGCAAGAGGATAGCAGCACGACCGGAGTGAACAGCACCCCCAACAATTCCGCCACCGATTCTGGCGCGGCATACGTTTTCACCCGCAGTGGGACGACGTGGAGCCAGCAGGCGTATCTGAAAGCTAGCAACACAGGGGCGGGTGACGAGTTCGGCATCTCGGTGGCGGTGTCGGGAGCCACGGTGGTCGTCGGGGCTATGTTTGAAGCCAGCAGCACGACTGGGGTGAACAGCACGCCCAACGACAGTGCCTATGGTATTGGTGCAGCCTACGTCTTCACCCGCAACGGGACGACTTGGAGCCAACAGGCTTACCTGAAAGCTAGCAACACCGGGGTGTATGACAATTTCGGCTGGTCGGTGGCGGTGTCCGGCGACACGGTGGTCGTCGGTGCTTATTATGCTGGCCTTCCTT
>JAIYDP010000235.1 GCA_027487435.1 Verrucomicrobiaceae bacterium
AAGAGCGGGGGGGGGGGGGGGGGGGGGGGGGGTGGGGGGGGTGCAGGCGGGGGGGGGTGGGGGGGGGTGGGGGGGGGGGGATTTTGCGGGTGCGTCGCCCTGCACCGGCGCCTGGATAACAGATTCGTTAAAGCTCATATGGCGCCGCACTTGCGGCGACAAAACGCGCGGCGCGAGGGGGGTCTTGGTCGGCGCCTTCTTCGCTTCGCTTCGTCGCAGCGCATCGGCAGCGGCAGCGACATTCTTCTTCGCAGATTTCACATCCCTCACTTGCGAATGGACATTCTCCTTGGGGGGGGGTCTATTTTCGGAGGGGGGGGTGTCGAGAGAGTCGATCGCCTCCTCAAGCGCCCGACGATCGGCGGCGCGCGCGGCGAGGGCCCGCAGGGCGCCGTCAACCTCCTCGCGGGGCTATGGGAGTGAGATAAAATTAGAATGAGAGGTCACCTCAACGCCCTTGGCGATGGCGCGTTCGAAAAGGTCAAAGGCGGCCGACAAGTTGCCCGCGGCTTCGAATTCGATCGCGCGGTCGACCCAAAGGGTCGCATTGGTGCGGGAGCTCTCGAGGTCAAGAATGTCGAGCGGCTGCGGCTCTTCGGACGCACTCAAAAATCGTGCGGCGGAGGGCGTGAGGGAGGGCATCGTCGGGGAGGGAGTGCCATCGGGACTGGCTGCTGATTTTGAGAATTTGGGTGTTGCTTGGATTGCTGTTCGCGGAGCAATATCCGGCTGAAGTCGAGAGGCAGAGGCGTACTTCCTCGCGGACAGCACGGGGTCATAGAATAAAGGCCTGGGGCTTCTGGGCGACGGGACCTTGGCAGCTGCGCTCCACGACCTTGAAGGAGTCCTGCAGCGTAAGCATTACAGGCGACAAATGCACTTGGAGGAGGAAGCAGTCCCTTTTTTTGACTCCCGCCACGCCTGGAGGCGCTGCTCCATGGTCAAAGTTTCCATTGAATTCGAAATTCGCCGATAAATAATAATTTTGAGTAATTTTGAGACTTCGGAAGTACCGATGCTTTCCTCTTACGAACGCGATGCCACAACGTTGACTCGAGCCATCCAGTCTGGTCTCGAAAAGCTTCGGACGCTCTCAGGAGGTAAAATTTTGAATCGAGGCGATCTAATGAACAGAGCAGTGGAAACGGCATGTGCAGACAATTGAAGCGGACATGTCCGACTGCGAGCACGTCGTAATTGGAACCTTGAATGCAGCTGCCTAACCCATGTAGTTGGAGAAGATGGAAGCTGAGGTCCGGTCGTCACCGGCTGATCAAAGGGCGTCAGCAACTTCTCGCATGAAAGGATTTCAAGCTGACCTCGCCACTTCGAGGAAAGATCTCCAGAGAGCCAAATCGTTCGTGTCCTCCTCAGCAAGTCGTAATGAGCTACTTGCTTCAGACGACAACCAGGTCTTGCCCTCGCACTTGCGCGCCTGAACGTCCGCAGCACCAGCGGCTTCTCTCGACGACGGCGTCGCTGGAGCGGTCGTCAGCTCGGCTTGTCGACACCAAGAGGACCGCCCTGGACGCGGAGGCGACGGGCCGGTCCGTCCTGTCCGAGCTTCAAGTGCAGCGACACACGCTCCTGAACGTCCGGAACAACGTGAGCTGTTCGCCCCTGTGGCGTGGGTGTGCGGGCGTGCTGACGCCGTGCAGGTGGATGAAGTCGATGACAACATTGAGGCGTCTCGAAGAACGCTTCGACAAATGGCGAGACGAGCGATTACAAACAAGATAATTCTGTACTGTCTCATCGCCATGATTGCGCTCGTCTGTGGCCTCATCATCTACTTCAAGGTGGCCCCAGATGGGCCGATCGCTCCAGACACGTCCACTACACCTGCCGTCCCCGAAACCACTCCTGCGTAGGAGCGATAGAGGATTTGTAATCTATGTACACCTTGGTGCTGTTCGCTGCGCGTTCTCGCACGAGGGCGTCCAAATGCGTTGTAACTGAGCACGGCATACTTCAGTGGGGGCAGCTCCATGTCAGAAGGCCTCTACACGCCGACTGGTGGCGATGGATGCCCAAGAGAGCAGAGTGAACCGAGTCCACGCCTCATCCGTCAAAGACAGTGTGGGTTCTCGTCGTTGCCCCGTCACCACAAACGCGCGGCGATTCGTTTCCCCACCGATCCGGAAAAGCCCCTCCCCAGTTCGGTTCCTGTGCGTGTTTGAAATGGCTGCTACTGTCGAGATGTCCCCTTTGCTGATCGAGCATTCCGTTACTGTACGAGAGAAGCTACAGCAGCGACTGCAGGGGAAGGAGAAACGCCGCAGCGGAACGTCGACGCCCAAGTCACCAGTCTCAGACGACAGCTCGGCTCTTGTTCAAAGCGGTAATTGCGAGCATTGCGCTTCTGAATCTGCAGAGCGTCGCAACATGCTGATGAGCAAGCTCAATGAGCGGCTTCGGAAGAAGAACCTGCTTCCGAGTATGTCCGCGATCGGTCTGCTGACGACCCCAGATGGTGCGTCCATGTCTGAAGTAGCGGATTCATCTTCTTTCGCGTCGCAAGCCCCTCTTAGCGGTTCATACGATGTTCGTAACGCTGACTCTGCAGAGTGCAGAACGTTGCTGGTAAAAAAGCTGTCAGAACGTCACGGCGTCCGTCCGGATGGCAGCAGAACGCCAACCCGGCGACCTTCTTGTAGCTTTTGTGACTCCTTTGCTCACTCTGTAGCTCCCACAGGCGCGTCGTCGCCGATGAAAGCCAATGCCCCCGCCCCCGCACCCCCCCAACAATCGTCGTTTCTTCACGTTCTCGCCGAACTGGCCTCTCGAGAGCGAGAGACCATCTCCACCTCGTCGCCGGTGTGTGCCGACGGCAACTCTCCCATTCTTTCGACCGCTTGTGCACAATCCCTTCCCTCCATTTTTGACGATGCAGTCAACGCCGGTCAGCGTCTTCCAATCCCCCTCTTCCCCCCGCATCTCCTGAAGCATTCATTCCTTCCGCTACCCTCAGATCTTTTTGTCGGAAACGTGCCGTATTTGCACCCAATACAAGTCCCGGGCGGCATGTTCCTCCCCGTCGCCGAACTTCGACCAAGCGACGCTGCGGAGGAAGAACCGTCCTCGAAGCGGCGCGCCGTTGAAGGCGTCGCTGGGAGTCCGCTTCCGTTGCCGCTGAGCGCGTTGATTCCGTCCGCGGCATCGCTGGCGGCGATGGCTGCGGTGAAGGAGGAGGCGGAGAACGACGAGATCATATAATTGATAGAATATTGTTGAAGCCGTGCAACACTTGGTCCAATTTGATACAGGGGGAGGGGAGGGTAGGCGCGGCTTTTGTAAAGTAGGACGCATCAAACTAAAAGAGTCTAGTTTACATCTTTTCCAGAATTTGGACAGGCTCGAGGATCTTCGTCTTGTTTGTCTCCACGACGTAGCCGTTGGAGATCATTTCATCAACGATGAAGTGAGCTTTTTCAAGGTGAAACATGATCTAGCGGGTCAGCATGCAACGAGGGCGCCGACATCCAGCTCGCACTACAAGGTGTCAGGAGGTGCAGAGGTGGCAATAGCGGATGAAAGGCAGGGGACAGACCATGAGGGATACGTACAACGTTTTCGAAGTAGCGGTCTAATGTCTCGACGAGAGTGTGAATGAACTCAAGGATGCCCAATTCATTCTCGTCTTTGTCAATACCTGCAATGAAGAAGAGGGAAGCGTATCGCCTGTATATTACAACATACTGCTTGTACTCGAGGAAGGAGCACTGAGAAACTAAGAGCTGCTGGACACGACCGTACCTGGTTCTCTCCTCTCATCAAGCAGCGCCGGACAATGTCAGATTCCATACTGTACCTCTCGTCGAAAGGAATCTCCTCGTAATATTTCGCCAGCCGGGTCTGGCCTTGCTTGTTCACCATCAGCAAAAACTTGATCATGGCTAATGACTAAGTTCCACAAGAAAAGAGAGCAACTAAAAAATCTTTTTTGACTGCAGTCATAGAGTTTCGAATAAAACTCAAAGATAAAATGTAGTGTTTCAAATGATTCATGCTTGGTAGAGAAACGGGTTCATCATTACTTCCACAATCTCGCCGCATGGTAACAACTATTCCTTGCAGATTTTGGGTGATGGCCTTGGTTTTGGCAGATGGAGATTTCCGTCCCTCTTTCTTCGAAGTTCTCTCTCAACAACGTCTTTCTGCAGCATTCCACGCCGCATTTACCCACGCATTTACAGTCTATTCTGATCGAACCCTCTAACGCAGAAGGTGTTTGCCGTTCGAAGCCGGACGCTATCGTCCCTCGTTTGCTCAAAGATGTGTTTCTCATGCACGAAGATTCAGTACGCGGATGAAATATTCTACGCCACACTCTCAGCAGCAGAAATTCTGTCCATTCGAGTCAACTGTGGGTAAGATGGCGGCGTATTTGACGGCACAGCCGCTTTTATGACGGAAACTTTTTTCAATTTGAAAAGATGTCGCCTCGACGGGTCGCCCATCTCGAAAGCTCAGTCGGTGTTGTCGGTAGTATTTCAAGTTGTTAATGTCCGCGTGGGTTTGACGGCGGAGGTCCTCGTCCCGTACGTCATGTCCAAGTTGCAAAACCTACGAGAATCGATTGCCAGTGACCCCTCTGCGTCAGACGATGTTGCTCCTTTCTCACTCCATCCTCATTTATCAGAAAAAACTGCTTGCAAAGTTGTTCGACGTCCTCCGTCTGCTTGCTCGGGCGCTAAATCTCATCTTTTCGGTCTATTATCTGACGGGGTCAACCGAGTACCCCCATCCGTCCCATTGGCTTCTCGGCCTTACCCTTCGCCGCATTTCTCCTGAAGACAAGGTTTGCTTTTTACATTCCTTTTTTTTTTTACCTTTTTTTTTTGGGGGTGCATGGTCGTTAACAAATATTTTAGAAATTGTTAGAGTCGTCTCAGCTCCGTCGACTTCTTGGAGCTCGCGCAGCTCTCAGGCGCTTCGGTGCTGTTGGCGGGGCTTTGAGCAAACTTGCGGAAGGAGTGCTTGCGGCTGTGAACAACTTCCGCTACGTTATCTACGCCCTGTGCGTGTCATTCTTCGTCCACCTGCACCCTTTCTGCCCTCACCCTCAAGGTTGTGGAGTGGTGGGTCAAGTTGGACGACTCAAAAGACGCGTCTATGACCATCCCCCCCCCACCTAGGCTATTCGATGTGAGGCACTACGCCCCTGACGCTTATCTCCATCAGGTCTCAAAGGCCCTCATTCCCATCCCCTCCGACCCCAGGCTTTGCCCCATTTGCACCTCCAGCCGCATCAACCCAGCCGCCTCTTCCTCCGGCTTCGTTTTCTGCTATCGCTGCATTGCCGACAAAGTCGACGAGAAGCCCTCCTGCCCCGTGACGGGCCTTCCCTGCGCGCCCTCCCAAATCCGCCGCATCGTCGAATCCTAGCCCTCCCTTCGATTCGCCACATTGACGCAAGCGCCAGCTCACGCGTATGCTTGAAATTATTTGCGGTCGTCATGTACAATACTTGAAGCCCCCCTTGTTGTTCGGGGGCGCGTAAACAATTCATTAATTTAATCTTCACACAAACGAGCGCGACGCAAAAGTCGCCGGCGCAGTTGGCGGCGCGGACTCGCTCGCCGCGGAGTGAAACGCGGCTGCCATTGTGAGCCCACCCCCTTGCGCCAAAATCGGAGCAAATGACTTCGAAGGCAATCGCAGCAATAGCAACAAGAAATATAGCAATTGCAGCGATAATTAAGATTGATAGCATTCGTAACAGCGCTTGTAACGGTAACAATAACAGCAGTAACAGAAAAAATAATGGAGAAAGAAACAAATGATAATAATAATTGTGGTAATAATAATAATAACAATAACAATAACAAAAAGAAAAAAAAATTAATAATAATAGTAATAATAACAAAAACGTAACGCACCGAGCGCAAATGAGTGGGTGGAGCCGAGGAAAATCTTTTCGACAAAGTCGAGACCTTCGAGGGGGAGGGGGATGGGGACGACCGTCGCGCCGCCGTCCAACCCCCCCCACATGAACACGTCGCCGGCGTCTGCGTGGCGATCAGATTTCGGCCCCGAGATTTTAATTTTTTAAGCAGCTGACGCGAGGGGGGGGGGGGGGGTGTAGTTTGAAAGTCTCGAAAAAAGAACTTGAATATGCACGCAGATTGAATAATGAGCGGAACGGTCACGTCAATGACATAATTGATGGATCGGATTGCCAATCTGTCGCCAACACAACTGATTCAAAAAATAAAATAAAAAAAGGGAATTCGTTGCGCCGCACCGGAAATGAACGCGGAGCTCTCCTCCCCCGCCGCAATCGCGACGGGGCGGTAGGGCGTTGCGGCGGGGATGAGCGCGAACTCCGCGCTGTGGTCGAGCCCCGCCACAAACCGCCCGATCTGTCCCTTCGCCGCAGACCCCGCGGAGAGAATCGACACGTCGTCTGGCGTATCAGCGCCAATGCGCGCATTAAAATGACCAAGCAGCAGCAGCGTGTGGTCGCGGCCGCAGGCGATGGACGTCACCGCCGCCCCGTCGACGTTCGCCACGGCCGCGGGCTCGCGCCGGTCGCGCGTGTCGCCGACGCCCAGCTGCCCGCGGCCGTTGGCGCCGAATCCCATCAGGACGAGCATTTCATCCTCTGGGGGGGGGGGAGATGAGAACGGGGGGGGGGG
>JAIYDP010000062.1 GCA_027487435.1 Verrucomicrobiaceae bacterium
ACTGCCGTGGATCCTCTAACGTCACCCGTGGATGGACTGACGAAAGAAACAACGCCACCACTTGTGAAAACAAAAGTGGAGTTCACTGACACGTTTCCAGCAAAAGAAATGCTGAACCTTCCGGTGCCTGGCACACCACGAGAAGTAAGCAGCAACGTCACAGACGCGATAGCAGATGATCTCTGGACAGACAAAATTTCACCAACAACAAATGAAGAAATGGGAGAAAATGAAAGTCCTCCAGACCGAGGATCTGCTATGGTTACAATCACCGACGTTGACCCTGCACTAGACCCGCTAGAAGGGAAGATAGAAGAAACAGAAGGGAGAGGAACAGGGATGACCGAAATGTTTGTGGACCCCACTTTGTCATTTCCAGAGGTGGCGAAGAAAATGGAGAGCGAAAAATTTCCGACCGAATTCAGAGCACCAAGAGCAATCGAAACTCGAGTTTGCGCAAGGGAAGAGCTCAACAAACTTGTCACAGGGGCGGAATCTCGACCTTGCAATCGATAAAGGACGTCTGCAGCAGTTGTTGCAACATCGAAATTTGTTAAAGTAGCCGAAACGGTCACAACGGAACCGACAATAAAGCGAGTGGCACTCAAACTTATAGCAGGAGGGCCAACAATCACATCTTGATAAATAAAGTTGAAAAACACGGACCGCTCGCTTCCACTTCTCTCGGATTGAATGGTTACAGAAGTTGGGCCTGATGATGACACAGAAGGCAATCGAAGGGAAATTCGAACAGTGGCGGAATCTACTGCAACCATGGACAAAACAGGAACAAGAAGATTGCCAATTCGAGCAGAGAGAGAAGACAGGGCCCGTCCAACCGGAAAGTTCATCGTTGTCACTGTGCATATAATATTTCCCGTGACAGGTCCACGTTGAGGAGTAAAGTCACTCACAACAGGTGATGGGATGGACAATGAGCTCACACAATAACTGATGTCGCAAGAATCTGACGTTTGCGGACTGTTGTCGAGTGAGTCCCAATTGGGAAGCAAGCGGCTCTGTCTGCAGAAAGACGAGTAGTCACAACCCACGATCGCAGACACACCATCGACATTGAAGCTGCTCGTATTGAAGTTCCTGTTAAAAATCCGAACCGGGATGGACCCAGTTCTCGTCAAAACGGGTGTGGTAACAACAAACAAGGTCACATCGCCGACAACTGTGACTGAGACAGAATCTGATCGAATTGCAGAGTCAAACAGCGACTGGGTGCCGTTTCTTGCCGCAGCAGGATAGTTCACAACACGAATACGCAGAATCGAAAAACCTCCAATTAAAATGTTGGTCGGCTCCACTGACAAAACTCGAATGGCATCCGAGTCAAACACAGGAATCGTGAAAAAGACAAAGTAAGAAGAACCTGATCCAATGAAAGCAGCGGATACGTTTGCTACCGAATTCGCAGACAGGACAGGAGTCAGCAGTGCAATCTGAAGATTGCTGGATGACTTGGAAAACCGCCTGACGGGTACTACTGCTCCATTGACGAAGAGAGACGTAGACGAAATCGATTCGAATGGCGCACTACCAACCCCAAACAAAATCTCTTCACCACCACGGGAAGGTATCGCTGAAGTGGGGAAAAACGACAGACGTGGAATGTCATTGTTGAAAAATTCGAAGCGAACCGACACAGATTGAGTAGGTCCTTGGTTCCTCGAGTAAATCGAAATTGACGTAGTTTGGGGGGGGACAATAGCGGGAAGAAGAACTGAGAGCGTCGTGACGTCTACATTCGACGATACAACCTCAATTGAAGAAGAGTTCACAAGAACGGACCCTACATTGATAATGCAATCCGATCCTTGAGAAACAACAGCGAAATTATCAATGGCGAAAATGGCATTTGTCAAGATGCCAGCAGGCCCCCGAGGAGGAAACACAGTAGCTCGCATCACAGGAATGAGATATTCAAATGAAAACGTAACAATCCTAGATTCAAACCCAACCACAGACAATGTCACAGTCACTGTTGTTCTCGAAACTACGCGACTGTTTGCCGGCATGAGAATATCCAGCGTTGCTGAAGACGGAAGGGACAACGGAGACCCGATTACATTTCCAACTAGACCCCCTGATATCCCCACAATAACTTCCTCGGGCTTCGAAAACAAGGGAAAATTCTGGATCACACAGGTCACCACAGTCCCACCACGAGTAAAACCAGTCGATGGGCTTGCGCTGAGCATCACGGGAACAAGAGAATCAGTTAAAGTGTATGAAAAAGTCGCTGTCCTGTTTGCTGTGACCGCAGTTATTGATACAGCCACCTCCCCAGACCGATCCACAGATGGGCTTGACACAGCAACGTAGCCTTCCGCAGCGGACGACAGAAGAACAGACGCAGACTTCGAACCAAATCTAACTGAAAACGAATCTCCATTCGGTGCATTCTGAAGAAAAAAGAAAATGATGGAGCCTCCTCCTCTGTCAGCTGAAGTGGGTTGGGCTCGAACTATTCTTAGAGTTGTTAAATCAATGAACGTAACTGAGCCTCGCTTTGACACTCTATTGCGCAGAACGTGTGTCACCGACACCGACACCGAGCCAATACGAGATGCTGGCATAAACACTGAAACAGTTGAAATACCAGACGGAGACAGATCGTATGAAAGAGGTATCACATTGATGGAACCCACTGTGACAACAATTTCCGAACGGAAATTGACGACAGGAGGAAACGGGAAAAACGATAGAGACGCAGCGAAGCCGTTTGTCGATCCACTAACTGGAAGGAGTGAAATGATCTCTGGGGTAAACGGTTGAGTGTAAGTAAAGCTAAACCTGATCTGACGCCCAGGCCAAGAAACTGTGCAAGAAACGATTCCTACAGAGAGAGAAAACGGTACAGCCACCGCAAACACACGAACTTTGCCAAAGGTGTCGATAGACGAAGGACGAACTAGCGAAGATCCAAACGTCACGTTGACCATCGACAAAGAGACCGTTGAAGGGACATTGGTAATCGCAATAAAAGCATCCGATCCACCATCTGCTGTCATCTCGGAGGGGGCAATGTAGCTGAATACAGGCTCATCGCCGGCAATCCAACGGAAAACAAAGCTGACAGAGCGGGTACCAATCGCAACCGTATACGACGCATTCACTGGATTGGGTGCAGCAGAGAGAATCGCTGTCACGTCCATGGTCAAACTTTCTGCAGAATAGATGCTTGACTCCACAAGCACTTGACCACTCACTTGCGGCGATGAAATTGTAATGGAGCCATTGTTTCTAACATTTCGGACATTTATCGAAATCGTGACAACGTCACCCACAGGAGAGGCCACAGGAAACACATATCCAAGCTCTGGCTGATTTCTATCTACGACAGTAACTGGCAACGCTGTTGCAATATTCTCACTGCCCCCTGCAGATATATTTGCGACGTAAGCTCCGACGGGGGCCGGCGGCATCGAGAAGGAAAAGGAAGTGAACTCGAATGTCGATACCAAAGAAGAAATCGACGCTTCGATACCATTCAGAGCAAACGACACATTCGAAGCACTCTGAACACGAGGGAAACCGGATATGAACGCAGTTCCAAACGTCGCAGAAGTTGAATCAAAAACAGTCGGCTCCACAACGGCAATGCCAGGTGCTGTAGGAAATTCGATGAACTCGATGAACTGGCGAGGTTCCAATGTACGCCCATTGAAAACAACAGCTACTGAAGCAAGGAATCCACCGGGCACTGCTGGAAGACGAACAGTCAGAGTCCCGGCGACACCATCTGCGATGCTACCGGCGCTGCTCGCAAATGGCATTGCAGACGTGCTGAACACAGAAGTTTGAGACGAAAACACGATGGCAAACAAAGTCAGATTGAGAGCCGACGGCATGTTCGTGATCGATACAACAGCAATGTCCCCACCCTTGTTGTAAACACGTGTAAGCGAAATCGAGTCCACGTTAGGCTTCAAAACGCTATCATATCGAAAGTTGAACGATATGAGGTTTGAGCGAATGACGGCATGCCGAACTGTTACAATAACAACACCTTCGCAAGTAGGGTCATTCGTACAGAGTGGTGGAACAGTGAAGCGCACTTGGACGTCT